>CAIYMY010000097.1 GCA_903927465.1 uncultured Rhodospirillales bacterium
GCGTTCCACCATCACCAGATTGCCGCCAAGCCCCAGCACCAATTCCGAAATGGCGCGGCCAATACCCTGCCCCGCGCCAGTCACGATGATGGTCTTGCCTGTGAGTGCCATCGGATTCATCATTGTCGTTTCCTTCCTTATGCTGTCTGCAAAAACCACTCTCTCAATTCAACCGCAGCCCGCGAATCAATTCCGGGCTGGGCTTGGCTTCACCGCGTTCGACACGCTTGACGATATCGGTCAGCGCCGCATTGGCCGGCGCATCAATGCCAATCGTCGCGCCCTTATCCACGACAAAGCCGTTCAGATATTCAATCTCCGTCCGCCGGCCCTTCACCATATCCTGGCCCATGGAAGGCCGATGCGCGCCACCACCACCCTTGGATGTCTCAGCCAGCCGATGCTCATCATAGCTCTGGCGCGCAGCGGCATCACCTTCGCCGGCGCGGGCGATGATTTCGGGATCCAGGTGAAAAACCTCCTCCAGATCATAGCCAAGCGCCTGGCCAATGCGGATCGCCTCAGACCCCAAACGCGCCGCAAAGCCGCGAATGGCATCATCGGCCACCATGTCGCGCGTGGTCAGCCCCGTGCAGGCGGAAAGACCATTGCCCATGACATTGGCAACCAGCTTGGACCAGCGCTCACCCCACAAATTGCTGGTGGTCAAAGCACTATCGGTCAGTCCCACCAGCTTGGTGATATGTTCGGCGCGCGGTGAAATCCGCCCATGCGGTTCGCCCACGCGAAACACCGTATGCGATGTTCCGCTTTTGCCCGCTGCGCGCCGCACATGGCCAGGCTCCGCCAATTCCACCGTGATTAGGCTGGCAATTGCACCCAGCACCCGGCCCCAGCCGACAATGCCCGCGATCACTTCCTCATTGATGCAATTTTGCAAGGATACAACGTAACCACCCGGCGAGAGATACTGCGCGATCATCGTCGTCGCCCAGGCTGTGTCATATGATTTCATGCACATGAAGGCGATGTCGATTGGTTTTTCCTTCGCCAGGGCCTGCACTTCCGTCAGATGCAGCGCGCGCGGCTTCACGGTGAATTCCGGCACATCGCGCAAATGGGTGATCTTGAGGCCCGTCTTGCGCATCGCCTCCACATGCTCAGGCCAGGGGTCAATGAAGGTCACATCCTCCCCCGCCTGGACCATATGGGCGCCAGCATAACCGCCAACCGCACCCGCACCGAAAATCGCTATTCTTGGCTTCATCGCGTTTCCCCAAATTAGGTTGGCGCAATGCTCCGCCCGGAATCGCGCGGCGGCAAGAGGGGGTCAGGTAGCGGCTCGAATCGCTTCCTCAATCGCGAGCGCCCATTTCAACGCGCGCCGCCCCGCAGCCCCATCCACCACCACCGGGCCGCGCCCCTGGCAGGCAGCGATGAAGGCCCCCTGTTCGGCTTCTAGGCTGTCATGATCCGTCCAGGTGGCGCGATCCACGCCATGGCCGGGCATGGTCTCAACCGGCTCCGCCCCGCCGCGCCGCAGCACAGCCAGCGACCGCGTCAGGAAATCCACCGCCATCTCGCCTTCCGTCCCCAGCACGCGAAGCCGCCTTTCCATCGCCAGCGAGACTCGGGAAGCCGTAATGGAAGCCGCCCGCCCGCCGGAAAAGCGCAGCCGCGCCACGGCGAAATCCGGATGGTCAGATGCTATGGCCGCCCCCACTGCCTCCACCGCTTCAGGCTCCCCGCCCGCCAATTCCATGACCAGGTCCAGATCATGGATCATCAGGTCCAGCACCACGGAGACATCCAGGCTGCGCGGGCGGAAGGGCGCGGCGCGCACCGCTTCAAAGGATAAAGCCCGCCCACCGGAAGGGGTCGTCATCACGGTCCGAAAGGCAGCCGAGAAGCGTTCAATATGCCCAACTTGCAGGACTCGCCCCTGCCGAGCCGCGAGCGCAATCAGCCGATCCGCCTGATCCAGGCTCGCCGCGATGGGCTTTTCGATGAAGACATGCCGCCCCGCCGCCAGCGCCTGTTCGGCCAGCGCATAGTGAAAGCGCGTGGGGGCAGCGATGATCAGGGCGTCCGCCGCCGCAATCACGGCTTCGGGCGCCAAGGCGGGGGCGCCTACCTCCCCGGCGATCTGGGCCGCCCTTTCGAATGAGGCATCATGCAGGCCAATCAGCTGGATCGCGGGGTTGGCGGCGGCCTTGAGCGCATGGAATCGGCCAAAATGGCCAACCCCCAAAATGCCAAGGCGAAGCGGGGCGGGGTTCACATTCATGCTTAGAAGCTACACCTAACCGGGGCGGGCTTGCATCCCCTGAGGTGCGTCGCCATTGTCCGCCCGCTCAACCAGGGGATTCCACCAGCCCATGCTTCATTTCGCGCGCTGGAAACAGGCTGTCATTCTCGGCGTTTGTCTGCTCGGGGTGCTTTTGTGCCTGCCGAACCTCATGCCGCGTTCGCCCTTCCCATCTTGGATGGAACCCCGCCAGATCAGCCTCGGCCTCGATTTACGCGGCGGGTCTTATCTGTTGCTGGAAGTGGATTTGAACACTGTTGTGCGGGAAAGGCTGGAATCGGCGGTGGATGGTGTGCGCGGCAAGCTCCGCACCGCCAATATCCGCTATGTGAATCTGGCCGCCGATGGGCCGAACCGTCGCATGGGTTTCCGTGTGCTGGACACAGCGCAGGCGGGCGCCGCGGCTGCGGCTTTGCGCGAATTGGCCGAACCCGTGACACTCCCCACCGGCCAGAATGTCCCGGATATTGAGGTCACGACCGCCCCTGATGGCACCGTCGCCGCGAGCCTCACGGAGGCGGGGCTGCGCGCCAAGGCCAGCGCAGCGATCGAACAATCCATTGAAATCATCCGCCGCCGCGTGGACGAAACCGGCGTCGCCGAAGCACTCATCGCCCGCCAGGGTCAATCGCGCATTCTGGTGACACTGCCCGGCGTGGAAGACCCCAATCGGATAAAGGATTTGCTGGGCCGCACCGCGCGCATGACCTTCCATCTGGTGGATGAAGGCGCCAATCTGGCCGGCAGCCCGCCGCCTGGTGTGATGTTCCTACCCAGCGAACGCCCCGGGGAACGTGTGGCGGTGCGCCGCAATGTTGCCGTGGATGGCAAGAACCTGACCAATGCCCGCGCCGGGCAGGATTCGCGCACCGGCGAATGGGTGGTGAATTTCACCTTTGATGGCACTGGCACCAGGCGATTTGCCGATATCACCCGCGCCAATGTCGGCCGCCCCTTCGCCATTGTGCTGGATGACAAGGTCATCAGCGCGCCCGTGATCCGTGAGCCCATTACCGGCGGCCAGGGTCAGATCAGCGGTTCCTTTACCGTGCGCACCGCCAATGACCTTTCCGTGCTGCTGCGCGCCGGCGCCCTGCCTGCGCCGCTGACGATTGTTGAAGAACGCACGGTGGGCCCGGAATTGGGCGCGGATGCAGTTCGCGCGGGGATGATAGCGCTCGCGGCCGGGACGCTGTTCGTGTTTCTCTATATGGGCTTTGCCTATGGGGTCTTGGGCTGGTTCGCGAATATCGCGCTGGCCTTCAACATCATTCTTCTGATGGCGGGGCTTTCGGTGCTGGAAGCAACGCTTACGCTTCCTGGCATTGCCGGCATTGTGCTGACGCTTGGCACCGCGCTTGATGCGAATATCCTGATCAATGAACGCATCCGTGAAGAAGTGAAAAACGGGCGAACGCCGATCAATGCGCTGGAAGCCGGCTATACCAAGGCATCCGGCACCATTCTCGATTCCAACGTGACGAACCTTATTGCCATGGCCTGTTTGTATGGCTTTGGCTCTGGCCCGGTGAAGGGTTTTGCCGTCACGGTCGCCATCGGCACCATTGTGCAGATGTGGACAGCCACCGTGCTGACGCGGCTTTTCGCTTCCTGGTGGTATCGCCGGACGCGGCCCAAGGAATTGCCGGTATTCCAGCGCCCAGGGCTTTCGCTATGGGAACGCCTGCGCCGCCCGCTATTTCGTATTTTCCCCGATGGCACGCGCATTCCCTTCATGCGTGGCGCCAAGACGGGGCTCATTGTCTCGGCGGTGCTTTCAACGCTTTCGGTGGCCATTGCCTTCCACCCAGGGCTTGAAAAAGGCATTGATTTCAAGGGCGGTGTGGAAATGGAAATCCGCACCCCCGGCCCTGGTGATATCGGCGTGCTGCGCGGCGCGGTTGGCGGGCTTGGGCTTGGCGATGCAACGCTGTTGCAATTTGGCGATCCCGCCACCTTTGCGCTGCGCCTGCCCGCGCAGGGCGATGAAGGAGGCGTGCAAAGGGCCGTTACTGCGGTGCGTGAGGCTTTCGAAAAAGCCGCGCCCGGTACGCGCATCCTGCGCGTGGAAGCGGTTGGCAATCGGATTTCGAATGAGTTGTTCCTGGGCGGGCTAATGGCGTTGGGCCTGAGTTTCCTTGCCATGCTGTTGTATATCTGGGTGCGGTTTGAATGGCAGTTCGGCATCGCCGCCATCACCACGCTGATCCTGGATGCAACAAAAACCATCGGCTTCATGGTGCTATTCGGCATTGAGTTCAACCTGACCACCGTCGCCGCGATCCTGACCATCATTGGCTTTTCGGCGAATGACAAGGTCGTTGTCTTCGACCGCATGCGCGAGAATTTGCGCAAGTTCAAAGCCATGCCGCTGGAACAATTGGTTGATCTTTCCATCAATGAAACCATGAACCGCTCACTCGGCACTTCCATGACCTTGCTGCTGTCTGCCCTGCCCCTCGCGCTTTTCGGTGGCGATACGCTTTCAGGCTTTGCCTGGGTGATGGTGGTCGGCATTGTGATTTCGGCTGGGTCTTCGGTGTTTATCGCGGCACCGATTGTGTTGTTCACCGGGCGCAACCGGCTCCGCATGCCGGATGCCGCCCCACCAGGCAAGGCTGAGGGCGCGGCGGCACGCTAGCACCTGCCCGGGCAGAGCAGGTTTCCTCTGGCCGGAATGCTGTTACAATTCTGACAACAGGTTTGCCGTCGGCAGGGGATAAGGGCGCGTGGCGCAGCGCGGGAAAAGCGGGCTTGGGGAAGAAGGGCATGGCCGCAAGCTTGCCCCTCAGCCGCGCGCGACGAACCTGCCCGATCAGGAACAAGAATTACGTGCAGCCCTTTCCGGGCGCGTGCTGCTGCTCCGCTATCAGCCCATCATCAGGTTGCGAGATGGTCATACCGCAGCTTTGGAAGGCCTGGTGCGCTGGCCACGGCAGGAAGCGCTATTGCAAGCGGGCGCCTTTGTGCCCTTGGCGGAAAAGCTTGGCCTGGCGCTTGATCTGACCCATGCGGTGCTGGAACGCGTCGCGCATGATTGGCGAAGAACACCCTCACCCAAGGGCGGGCTTGCGGTGAATATACCGCTCAGCGTGCTGCTTCTCCCGGAAATGCCGGCTCGCCTCGCCGCAACACTCCGCAGTCACGGCGCGCGGCGCGGGCCGCTTTTGCTCGAACTCACAGAAACCGAGGCAATCCGCGACCCATCGCGCCTGCGCCGCGTCATGTTGCGCTTGAAGCGCCTTGGCATTCCGGTGTTGCTTGATGATGTCACGCTGGGTGATCACCGCTGGCGGCTCGCGGGCCTGCCCTTTGCCGGGGTCAAGCTCGACCGCAGCCTGATCGAGGCTTTGCCGAACCAGATGCGCGCGCGGCATTTCCTACGCCGCATTCTGACCGATTCCCACGCCAAGGGCCGCTATGTGATCGCCGAGGGTGTTTCAAACCCGCTGCTCCGCCGCACCACGCGCGGCATGGGCGTGGATTTCGCCCAGGGCTATTTGCTCGGCCAGCCGGAACCGCCGCAGCAGAACCGCGGCGGCCAGACGCGCCTCAGCCCTGCCAGGCGCGGCGGTAGAGCGCCATAATCGCCTCAGCATCCGGCACCGCCGGGTTATTGGCCGGGCTGCCAGAACCCAAGGCCTGCGCCGCCATGGTGGGCAGCAAGCCATCCCATTTCGCCGCATCAATGCCATAGGCCGCAGGTGTGGGCACCGCCAATTCGCGGTTGAGCGCGGAAAGCTCCTCAAGCAGCTTGGCGCCCGCGCTTTGGTCGCCCTCATCCCGCCCGGCCACGCCAATGGCGCGCGCGGCTTCGGCGTAGCGGGGAAGCGCGGCATTAAGTGAATAGGCCGTCACGGCCGGCAGCAGCATGGCGTTGGAAAGCCCATGCGGCACATGGAAATGCGCCCCGATCGGGCGGGACATGCCATGCACCAGCGCGACCGAGCTATTGCTGAAGGCAAGCCCCGCGAGCGTCGCGCCCTTCATCATCGCTTCCCGCGCCGCGGCGTTTTTCGGGTCCTGATAGACGGTGCGCAGATTGGGCCCGATCAGTCGCATGGCGCGCAGCGCATATTCATCCGATTCCGGATTGGCGCGACGAGACACAAGGGCTTCCAGCGCATGGGTCAGGCTATCAATGCCCGTATCGGCGGTGGTGCGCGGCGGCACGCTGAAGGTCAATTCGTAATCCACAATCGCGGCCAAGGGCAGCGCACCGAGCCCCGCAATCAGCATCTTCTCATCGGTTTCGGTATCGGTGATGACCGTGAAGCGCGTGGCCTCACTGCCCGTGCCGGCCGTGGTCGGGATGCAGATCACCGGCAGCGCGGCCTTATTCGCCTGGGCCGGCACCTTGAAGTCGCGCATCTTGGCGCCGGCGGGTGCGGCGGCCAGGATGGTCATGGCCTTGGCGGTATCCATGGGGCTGCCGCCGCCAAAGCCGATCAGGCAATCATAATCGCTGTCCTGCATGGCAGTGACACCGGTGGCGATCACGGTATCGGTCGGGTCCGGCACGGTATCGCTGAAGATACCATAGGCGATGCCGCCTGCCTTCAAGGGTGCGAGCAGCTTTTCGACCGTGCCGGAAGACACCATCCAGGGATCGGTCACCACCAGTGGGCGCGACAGGCCCAATTGCGCCAGCACCGCCGCCGCCTGGCCGATAGACCCTCCGCCCATCATCAGCAGGCGTGGTGAGACGAAGGAGGTGATCACTTCACGCCCCCTTCGCGGATCATGTTGATAATGCCGGAGAAATCCTTATCGCCGCCACCGCGTTCCAGATATTGCCGGAACAGGGCCAAGGCATGCGCCCCAATGGGGGAAGCGGTGCCAGTTTGCTCCACCGCTTCCTGCGCGAGGCCGAGGTCCTTCGCCATCAGCGCCGCCGCGAAACCCGGCTTATAGTCCCGATTGGCCGGGCTGGCCGGCACCGGCCCCGGCACCGGGCAATAGCTGGAAAGCGCCCAGGAGTTGCTGGTGGAGGTGGAGCAGACATCAAATAGCGCCTGATGCGAAAGCCCGAGCTTTTCTGCAAGAACAAAGGCTTCCGAGGTGACGATCATGGTCGCTGCCAGCATCATGTTATTGCAGAGCTTCACGCCCTGCCCCGCGCCAGCGACACCGCAGTGAATGACATTACGCCCCATCTGCTTCAGGACCGGCTCCGCCCGCGCAAAATGCTCTGGCGTGCCGCCCACCATGAAGGTGAGGGTGCCGGCCTCGGCCCCCATTGTCCCGCCCGAGACCGGCGCATCCACAAAGGCGCGGCCCGATTTTTCGGCGACATCGCGCGCGGTGGCGACATCAATGGTGGAGCAATCAATCAGCAGCGCATCAGGCGCAGTTGCTGCCGCCATGGCGCCCGCACCAAGCCAGGCATCGCGCACATGCTGGCCCGCCGGCAGCATGGTGATGACATATTCCGCCCCGCGTGCCGCATCGGCGGCATTGGGCGCCGCTTTGGCACCATTCGGGGTGACGGAGGCAATGGCCGCAGGCACTAGGTCAAAAACCGTGACCTCATGCCCGGCCTTCAGCAGGTTGCGCACCATATGCGCGCCCATATTGCCAAGACCAACAAAGCCGATACGTGCCATGGCTCGCTTCCTTTCCTACAAATTCAACGGGTTTGGCGTTTGAGTGAAAGCCGCTTGGCGCTTTCACCGGAACGGCGCGCCGCCAAGCGCGCCAGAATATCTTGGGGCCAGGGCGCGACGCGCCGCTTGGTCAGGTCAATGCTGAGGTACAAGACCTCATTCTCCGCGACCTGCCAGCCTTCCTTGGCATGGAACATCAAATGCCGGCAGAGCAGGCGCTTGTCATCGAAATCCAAAACAACGCTCTCACAGGCAAGCGGCGCGCCTTCGCGCACTTCGCGGTTATAGGCCTGCCAGGATTCAGCCGCGAAAGTCCCCTTGTCGCGCGCGCGATACTCGGGCCCGAAACCAAGGTCGAGCCACTGCACATCGCAGGCCAGATCAAAGACAACAAGGTAATAGGCCAGATTCATATGGCCGTAGTGATCCACCCATTGGGGCTTCACCTCGGTCAGGATCGGGCGTTCGGTCATGCGCGGTGAAGATGGGGGCGGTTGCCCGCCCCCGTCCCAATCAGTGGATGTCTTCGGATTTCGCCAAGGCTTCGCGGAGCTTCGCGATATTGAAGCCAGGGGCGCGGGCCATATCCAGGATCACCGCTTCCTTGCGCGCGCCAAGATCAATGGCGGCGGGGATTTTGGTCACCACATCATGCGGGATCACCACCGCGCCGTGATGGTCGGCATGGATCACATCATCATGTGACACCTGCATA
>CAIYMY010000098.1 GCA_903927465.1 uncultured Rhodospirillales bacterium
AAGCTGCGGGTTCACTGCCAGGCAGAGCGGCGTAATGCCGAGGATGGAGATATGCGAAAACCCCGTGACGGGATCAAAGGGCGGCACACGACGTGTAAGCGGGCCTGTGATCCCGGCCGTCGGGCTCTGGAAGATCAACGTATACCCATCCGGTCTGGCGCGATGCACCTCGCCCGAGCCGATGAGACCGCCCGCGCCGCCGCGATTGTCGACGACAACGGGCTGGCCGAGCGCCTGCCCGAAGGGTTCGGCAAATAGGCGCCCAAAAATGTCCGTGTTTCCACCGGGCGGGAAGGCCACGACCATGCGGATGCGAGAACTGGGGAAAGGCGCTTGCGCATAGGCGGGGGCGGCCAGCAATCCAAGGCCGGCCGCAGCGCGCAGGATCTGGCGCTTCTTCATGGCTTTTTCCTCCTTACCCTCTCTCGAGGCCGATAATAGCCAACATCGCGCGGGCCCGGCTGTCAATGTGAAGGTGCGGCGGCGGGGCGGGCGGGGAATGCGTGGCTTGTGCTTCAGCAATTGGCGCGGCTGGTGCCGGAATTCGCCCATGCGCCGGAAGGCACCGCGGCGGCGGGGCCGCGCTGAGGCGGCACCCGCACCATTTTCAATCCGCCTGACGCAAGCCGCTATCGCGGATCAACCCAGCATATTTCTCAGCCTCAGCCTTCACATATGCCGTGAAGGCCTGATGGCTTAGATACCGGATGGGGTGCCCCGCACGCGTCATACTCTCGATCACCGACGGTGTGCGGAGCGTTCTGCCGCAGGCCTCATCCATACGGGCCACGATGGCTTCCGGCGTGCCGGGCGCGGTGAATATCCCGGTCCAAAGCGGATAGACTAGGTCAAGCCCCTGTTCACGCATGGTGGGTGTATCGGGGAAATCGGGTGAGCGTTGTTCAGCAAAAACCGCGACCGCATGCAGCCCATATTGCTTCACCAAATTGGCTTCAGCGGTCAGCATCGGCACCGTGCCGGAAAGCATCGCCTGCACGCTATCGCCCGAACCACGGAAGGGGATGTGGTTCATCTCGATCCCAAAGGCGCGTGACAGGCCTGTCATCGCCAGATGCCCAAGCCCGCCAACCCCGCCCGAGGCATAGGGCAATTGGCCCGGATTTGCCTTTGCTCGCGCGACGATGTCGGCGACTGTTTTGATGCCCGTTGTGGTTGGCGTCATCAGCGTGGCCGGCGCTTCCGCGACAAGACAAACGGCGGTGAGTTGATCCGCGCGATAAGGCGCGCGCGCCATGAAGCTTGGCTGAATGGCGATCGGCGCCATGGAGGTGAGCAGGATCGTCTGCCCATCCGGTTTGGCGCGCACCACTTCCGATGTGCCGATGGTGCCCGTGGCGCCGCCAACATTGCGAATGACCACCTGCGTGCTCATCGCCTCGGTAAATACCGGCTGGATCAGGCGGCCGATAATGTCCGTCCCGCCACCCGCCGGCCAGGGGATGATCATTTGCACCTGGGCAGAGGCCGGCGCGCTGCCAGCCCATAGCGTAGCCAGGGCCAGGGCGGCCCGCGACAAGAATTTCATAGCCGTGTTTCCTTCCCAATACGGCACTTTGCGTGCCTTGGAAGGAAGCTTGGCCCAGGCGGTCCCGCCGGAGCAAGCGGAATTTGCGGCGGGCCGCGGCGCGGTCTAGCCTTTGGCCTACAAGAACAAGGAGGAAACCCATGTTGCGTTATGCCTTGGCGTTTTGCGCCGCGCTTTTTGCCTGCAATGTGCAGGCCGCCGATCTGCCAGACCGGCCCATTCGCATCATCGTGCCCTTCACCCCGGCTGGCACCAGCGACATCCTGGCGCGCGTTCTGGCTGAAGCCGCCGCGCCCTTCCTGCCGCGCGGGTCCGTAATTGAAAATCGAGGCGGTGCTGGCGGCAATATCGGCATGGCGGAAGCCGCGCGCGGTGCGGCGGATGGCTCGACGCTTATTCAATGCGCCTTCGGCCCCTGCGGCGCCAATCCCGCGCTTTATGCCAATCCCGGCTATAGTTTGAGCGATTTCGCGCCCGTGATCCTGACCGGCGCGGTACGCAATGTGATGACCGTGCGCAAGGATCTGCCCGCGCGCAACATCCAGGAATTTATTGCGCTGGCGAAGACCACACCATTGAGCTTCGCATCCTCAGGTGTTGGGGCTTCCAATCATCTTGGCCCGGAATTGCTGCGCAGCATCACGGGGATTGAAATGACCCATGTGCCCTATCGCGGCAGCGGGCCGGCAGCGACGGATTTGATTGCCGGGCGCGTTGATGTTTTTTTCGACAATCTGCCCTCCATCCTGCCGCATATCCGTGCCGGCAATGTGCGCGCTTTGGCGGCCCTGAGTGCGGAGCGCATTCCAGAACTGCCCGATCTGCCAACCTTTGCCGAACAAGGCGTGCAAGGCATGGTGATTGACAGTTGGTTCGGTTTCATGACGCCGGCCAGAACGCCGCCTGCCGCCATTGCCGCGCTGAATGCGGCCTTCAATAAGGCGATGCAAACCCCCGCAGTGCGCCAACGCATGCAGGAATTGGCGGTGATGCCTATTGGCGGCACGCCCGAACAAATGGGCGCGCATATCCAAAGCGAGGTCGCGCGTTGGTCTGACGTGGTGCGGCGCCAAGGTATCCGTGCGGAGTGACATCACCATGAGCAAGATCCGCGCGCTACGGACCATCCGTATCGCTGAACGCCCCAACCTGCTTTGGCTTGAAATCGAAACGGATGATGGGCTGATGGGTTTGGGAGAGGCGTTTCGCGGCGCCGCTGCGGTGGAAGCGGTTATCCATGAAAGCGTCGCGCCCTTTTTGCTGGGGCGTGATGCGCGCCAGATTGAAGGCATTTCGCGCCACTTGCTGACGCCCTATGTTGGGTTTGGATCATCCGGCGCGGAGATTCGCGCCGCTTCGGCGGTGGATATCGCGCTTTGGGATTTGGCGGGCAAGCGATTGGGCATACCGGTGCATGAAGTACTTGGCGGCCTCTCACGCGATAAGGTACGCAGCTACAACACCTGCGCAGGCTATGATTACAATACCAAAAGCGTGCAGCGCCGCGATATCGGCGCGGCGGATCAAGCACGCGGGCCTTATGATGACCAGGTTGCCTTTATGCGTGATGCGGGTGCGCTGGCGGAAAGCCTGCTCGCTGAAGGCTTCACCGCCATGAAAATCTGGCCCTTCGACATTTACGCGCCGGCGACACAGGGCCAATCCATTACGCTTGCTGACCTCAAGCGCGGGCTTGAGCCATTTGAGAAAATCCGTCGCGCCGTTGGCGATAGAATGGAGATCATGGCTGAATTGCACAGCCTTTGGTCCTATCCTGCGGCCTTGCGTATCTGTCAGGCGTTGGAGCCTTTGGATATTACCTGGGCGGAAGACCCGATCGGCAAAATGGATGACGTGGCATCCCTTGCGGAACTGCGCCGTGCGACGCGGGTGCCGATTTGTGCGAGTGAAACGCTGGGCGGCAAGGTTGCCTTTCGGGACCTATTGGTGGCCGGTGCAACTGATGTGGTGATGCTGGATCTTACCTGGTGTGGTGGCCTGACCGAAGCGCGCAAGATCGCGGCTTTGGCTGAGGCTTGGGCGCGGCCCGTGGCGCCGCATGATTGCACCGGGCCTGTAACGCTGGTGGCATCGCTGCATCTGGCGCTGCATGCGCCGACAGCGATTTTCCAGGAAGTGGTACGCGCGACGCTGGCCACCTGGTATCGGGACCTCGTCACCGTTTTGCCGCGGTTGGAACACGGGTGGGTGCTGCCCATGGAAGGGCCGGGGCTTGGCACTGCGCTATTGCCGGAAGTGACGAAGCGGGACGATGCGGTGGTGCGCGAAAGTAAGTCTTAAGACCGAATTCCAGCAAATGGGCTACGCCATGGTGATCTGGCCCGTTAGCCATTTGCGCATCGCCGCGCGCGCATCCGCTCTACGTCTGGCTGAAGCAGCAGAAGGGCGGGCTGCTGGGCAGTGGCATCAAGTGGAATTTCACCAAGTTCCTCGTGGACAAGGCGGGCCTGGTTCGCGCCCGCTTTGCGCCGCCGGCGAAACCCGAAACGCTGTCACGGGACGTCGCGGCGCTGCTGTAGGGCAGGTTGTTCGGGCCCGAGATCCTGACAAGGCGCGCGCGCTTGAAGTATGGCTGCAAGCTATCGTGGAGGCGTTCGGGCCGCGCATACTGGGTATTGACGCCGCCGCGGCAGAAAGCTGGGGCCGGATCTCGGCCATCCGTTCTGTCCCCGTGGTGGACGCGCTTCTGGCTGCAACCGCGAATGTGCACCGCTTGGTGCTCGTGACAGGGAACGCTGCTGACGTCAGCGGCCTCGGTGTTCCTATCCGCAACCCCCTTGAGCCATCGCGGTACTGAGCGGAAATAGGCTTGTTGGGCGATGCGTTGCGCATCATTTCCGCCCGCAAGGCGAATGCAAAGGAGGTGTCTCGCTATGGGAACGGTTCGCGTGAAGCTTGAAGCCGACAAGCCTGTCGCGGGGCGGATTGACGCCAGCAGAGTAGATGCCACGACAGAGGCTGATCTGCGGCGCCAGGCGGCTGATGATGATGCCGCAGCAGCGCAGGACGCCAAGCCAAAGGGGCGGGTCAAATGTCAACCGGCACCCTTCCGGGGCGTGGATTAGAGCTTAACCGCTTTTGACACCAAGGATGGTTTAAGGCGAAGCGCCTCTTCTGAATGAAGCCCCTGGCGGTGCAGTCGCCGCGAACCTTGTTTTGTGTGCAATGTTGGTTATAATGAAGACAGTCATATCCTTGGGATTCCGCCATGCCCCCGACCACCACGATGACAGTCCGCCTCAGCGGCGCCCTAAGCGAGTTCGTGGCGGCCAATGTCAGCGAGACGGGGTCGTATGAGAATATCAGCGAATACATTCGTGACCTCATCCGCCGCGATAAGGAGCGGGTGGAGCGAGAAGCTTTCGATAGGCTGAAGGCTGAATTGCAGCATGCCTTTGCAGCGCCTGACGCGTCCTACCGGGCGCTTTCGGCAACCGAGGTCATCGCGCGCAATAAGGCGTGACTCAGGATGGCACCGGTCCGCGTCCAGGAGGCAGCGTCTCATCGCATCGACGAGATCTATCGCTACACGCGGGATCGCTGGGGCGCCGAACAGGCTGATCGCTATATCACCGGCCTATTCGCGGCCTTTGAGAAAATCAGTACGCATCAGGTGCTATCGCACCCGATACCAGCGGAATTCGGTGTAGACGGGTACTTTCTCCGGTACGAAAGGCATTTCGTCTATTGGCACCGCTTGGCCGATGGAAACATCGGCATCGTCACCATCCTGCACGAGCGCATGCATCGAATTGAGCGCTTCCGCGATACATTTGGATTGTGACGTGGCTCAGCTGGCCACGGCGGTGATGGCTGAGGCGGCGCTGGCGATGTTTGTTTTGTGATGGCGGTATTGATGGCTGCAATCTTCGCTTTGCAGAAAAATATGAATCAATAATTCTGATGCACTTCGAAGTTCCATAAGAACAATCCATTTTTGTCAGTTCATACCTGAAGACTTTCAAAGATAAGACTTGCCATGCCGCGCACTTCTCCTTATGCGTGACGGATACGAAAAACGATTTGGCTCAATCCAAAGATGCAGACAGAAACGCCTCGATTGCCGCTTGCTCGCCGCGCTGCGCAATATGTGCGCATGTCGACGGAGCACC
>CAIYMY010000099.1 GCA_903927465.1 uncultured Rhodospirillales bacterium
AATTCAAGCTGCTTCAGAAGGTTGCGGATGATGCGCAGCATCGTCCGATAGTCGTCCACAATCAGGACATTGATGTTCTTATCCATGGTTCTCCACCGTTTGCCGACCGGATCATTCGGCCTACTCGCTTCCCGGCCGATTCGCCCGGTGTCTCGCCAATTCGGCAGTGAGAATCCGGGCCTTTTCGGGCCGCATCGCACCGATCACCGGTGCCATTTTTCGTTCGCCCATGCGATCCAGGATTTGGATGACCACAGGCAATTCCAATTCCTCGAAAATCGCCGCGGCTTCCCGCGGGCGCATGCTTTCGTAGGTGCGCACCAAGCCGCGCCAGCCGGATTCCTCGCGTTCGCCACGGGTGCGTTCCATGGCTTCAAGGCGCTGCTGAAGCTGCGTCAGTTCATCAATGCGCTGACCCAGACGGCGTTCTGACGCCGCCAGGACCAATTCGCGGGAGGCGATGGTCTGTTCCCGCGCCTCCAGTTCCGACCGCCTGGCACGCAGTTGTTCCAACAGGGCGCGTTCGGCCTGGGAGATCGGGTTTGGTGCTTCCTCAAGCCCACCTTCGGGCCTTGCGCCAAGTCGCTGAAAGCCACCGGCAGGGCGGGTAGCTTCGGGCACCACCGACAGCGGGGGGGCAATTTCTGCCGCCCGTGCCGGAGCAATCGAAGGCATTGGGGTAGGTTCGCCGCGCAGGAGCGGGCGAATGATATTTTCTGACTTTACAAGAAACAAGCCGCCCATGGCGATGATCGCCAAGGGTAAAAGGCGCGGTTTGAACATCAGCGAGCCCCCTTTCCGGTACCGATGGAAAGGGCACGCAGCAAGTCGCGTTCCGCTTGACTGCGGAGCGGACCGCCATCGCTTGGCGGCTCTCGGGTGGGGCGGATTGACGTCGGGGTGGGCGGCGGTTCATGGCCGGCCATAGGTCTGCCCGCGCGCACCAGGGATTCCAAACGATCCGCCAGCGTTTCCGCGCGCTCAATCAAAAAGCGTAAATCATCCCGCAGCGGTTCCGCCGTTGTCACCCTTTCCTGCACCTGGCGCCCGGAAAGTTCCGCCGTAGCGCGTAGGCGCAGAATGGCCGATTCCGCCGCCGCAGCGGCTTCGGAAAGGCCCTGGGCGCTAGTGTCCATGGCGCTGCGGTCCTTGCGTATTTCGCGCAAGGCCCGTTCAAGCCGGACGGCAAAGGGAATCGCCGCGCCAAGTAGCACCAGCAGGGTCACCTGAAGGCCCCATTCAAGCCAGGAGAATGACATCATGGCGAAGTCCCCTTCCGACGTTCGACCTCTCGTTCGATCCGAACGGCTAGGCGCTGGCCCTTGCGGCCCATTTCTCCTTCAAAAAGCGGCACATCGCCGCAGCGCAGCCTGACCGGAGCCCCAGGGGCCACACCAAGCGCAATCTGGTCCCCAACCTTAAGGTTGAGCACCGAAGACAGCGGCATGATCTGTTCATCCAGCACCACATCCAGGCCGATATCGGTATGGCGCAATTCTTCGGCCAAATGGGTTTCCCAGATGCTGTCGCGGCCGAATTTCTCGCCCATAAATTGCTGCAACAGCAATTCGCGCACGGGTTCCAGCGTTGCATAGGGCAGCAGGATTTCAAGCTTGCCGCCGCGATCTTCCATATCCACCCGCAGCCGGACCAGCACGCAGGCATTGGATGGCCGGCTGATCACGGCAAAGCGTGGGTTGACCTCAAGCCGTTCGAAGCGGAAATTGACCGGGCAAAGCGGCTCAAACGCCGCCGTCAGATCATCCAGCACCACGCCGACCAGACGTTCCACCAATGTGCGTTCGATGGTGGTATAGGGCCGGCCTTCAATGCGCATCGCCGCTGTCCCGCGTCGCCCACCCAGCAGCACATCCACCACTGAATAGATCAGCGCTGAATCCACGACCGCGAGGCCGTAATTATCCCATTCCTCGGCCCGCGCGACACCAAGCATGGCCGGCAGCGGGATGGAATTGAGGTAATCCCCAAAGCGGAGCGACACGATGCCATCAATCGAGACATCAACATTGTCGGACGTGAAGTTACGCAAGGTGGTGGACATCAACCTGACCAGCCGGTCGAAGACAATCTCCAGCATCGGCAGGCGTTCATAGGAAATCAGGCCAGAGGAAATGATCCGCTGGATGCCGCTTTCCTCCGCGTCACGCGAGGGGCCGGCGCCAAAGCCCAGAAGGCTGTCAATTTCCGCCTGGTTGAGCACCCGCGCCGCATCTGCCGCCGGGGCGGGCGCTGCCGCCGCATCAGTGGCTGCCTCTTCCTCAAGTGAGGCGCCCCACGCGGCGGCGAGGTCTTCTTCTTCGCCTGTGCCGCTCATTGGACCAAAATCTCCAGGAACAGCACGTCACTGACGCGGATCTGCTGCGCGTCACCGCGGCCAGCCTGGGCTACCGCGATATTGGCGCGGGCGACCAGTTCCTCACGCAAGCGCTGGGTGCCGGCCGAACCGCGCAGCTCCTCAGGCCGGACTTCGCGGAGATATGTCTGAAACAGGTCCAGCAGACGCGGCATTGAGGCCTGCACCAGGGCGCCATCCTCCGGACGGGCCAGTTCAAGCTTGCTGCGGAGCTTTACATAGACAGCCCGACGCCCTGGGGCGTTGAGGTTGGTGACAATCTCCGGCATGTCAAAGAAAGTCACTGTGCGTGGCCCAGGTTCCTGGCGTTGGGCCGAAGCTGCGGGGTCGCCCATACCGAGCAAGGGCGGCAAAATGCCGCCGAACCACAGCCCGGCCCCGATCGCGACCAGCAGCACAGGCGCGGCCAAAAGGAGCAGGAGCTTCTTGCGCCCTCCGCCCTTCTTTTCCGTCTGCGCTTCCTCACTGGCCTCAATTTGCCCTGACATAAAACTCTCCTTCGCGATGCATTCTGACAGGCTCCGATTAAAGAAGCCTTGCGGCAGGCCTTGCCGGGCCAAAAAGGTTTGGACCGGCAAGTTCTGCCTTGGAAAACCACTATAATGGATGGCACACCGGTTGCACTAAGGATTTTACGGAAAGGCCCAACGGACTTTTCGGGCCAGCCTGTCAGGCTGGCGGCCTGAATACCATCAAATGAAGGTTTGCGGTTTCGGACCTTGGCATGGAGTTATCATGGATTCGCCCGGTTATATCCTGCTCTCGCGCTTGTCGCTTCAGGAACGTTCTACCCAGGCGCTAGCGCATAACATCGCCAATGCGGATACGCCTGGCTTCCGGGCCATGCGGCCGATATTTGGCCAAGTGATGGTAAGCCTGCGCGGCGCTGGCGGCATGCGGGGGGATTCTTCCATGTCCTTCCCCCAGGACCGCGCCACTTGGCGCGACATGAGCCAGGGCAGCCTGCAGACCACGGGCAACAAGCTGGATGTGGCCCTTGATGGGGATGGCTTCTTTGTTGTCGAAACCCCCAAGGGCGAGCGTTATACGCGTGCCGGGCGGTTTTCCATTGGCGCCAATGGCCGGCTGGTGGATCAGGAAGGCAATGCGGTGCTTGATTCTCAGAAGCGGCCGATCTCCTTCTCAGCCCAGGACACCCAGATCGAAATAACCAAATCTGGCACGATCCAAAGCGAGAATGGCGAAATCGCGCAGTTGCAGGTGGTGCGCTTTGAAAAGCCGCAAAATCTGATGGCCGAGGGCAACCGCCTGTTCGAGGCCAATAATGAAGCGCCCGTCCCAGTGGAACGCGCCAAGGTGGTGCAGGGCGCGCTGGAAGGCAGCAATATCTCACCGATCTTGGAAATGACTCGCTTGACGGCGGAAATGCGCGAATTCCAGTACGCAAGCATGTTCACCGAACGCGAAGGTGAACGCATCACTAACGCGGTAGAGCGCATCATGCGCCGCCGTTCTTAAGATAGAATAGGAAATAACAGCCATGCGTTCATTGCAAATCGCTGCTACGGGCATGCAGGCCCAGCAGACCAATATCGAAGTCATTTCGAACAATATCGCCAATATCTCGACCACTGGCTTCAAGCGGCGCCGGGCTGAATTCCAGGATCTGATTTATCAGAACCTGCGCCGCACCGGTTCTCAAAGCGCCGATACCGGCACGCTTTTGCCTTCTGGCGCGCAGCTTGGCCTTGGTGTGCGCACGGCGGCGATCTACCGGATCAGCGAACAGGGCAATCTGCAACAGACCGAAAACCGCTTCGATGTCGCGATCCGCGGAAATGGCTATTTCCAGGTGCTGATGCCTTCCGGGGAAACCTCCTATACGCGCGATGGCACCTTCGGGCTTTCGGCGCAGGGCACGATCGTGACCGCGGAAGGCTTCACCGTGCAGCCGGCCATCACCATCCCGCCGGCGGCGCGTGATGTCACCATCAATGCCGCGGGTGAAGTGCTGGCCAAGATAGATGGTCAGGTGCAGTCGCAGAATGTTGGCCAGATCCAGCTTGCGATCTTCGCCAATGAGGGCGGCTTGGAAGCCGTCGGCGAAAACCTTTTCCTGGCGACACCGGGTTCTGGTGATGCGCAGCTGGGGGCGCCTGGTCAGGCTGGTTACGGGCAAGTGCTGCAGGGGTTCATCGAAACCTCAAACGTCAATGTCGTACAGGAAATCACGGCGCTGATCACCGCGCAGCGCGCTTATGAAATGAATTCCCGAGTGATCTCGGCGAGCGATGAAATGCTCTCCACCCTCACAAGGCTTAAGTAATGAATAGGCGCCTTCTTTTTGCGCTGCCTGTCGGGCTCCTTGCGCCGCCCGGTACGGCGCGGGCGCAGACGGTGGCCGTGCGGTCACATACATTGATCGAAGATCAGGTCCTCCGCATTTCCGATATATTCGAAGGTTCGTCGCGTGGCGATGTGGTGGTTGGCGCCGCACCCAACCCTGGCCAGCGATTTGTCATCGAAGCGTCGCAGCTTGCCGGCATTGCGCGCCGCTTCAATGTTGAATGGCGTCCAATGTCCGGTTCGGAGCGGAGCGTGATTGAACGCCCGGGTCGGGCGCTATCGCGCGAAGCCGCGATGGAGGTGCTGCGTACCGAGTTGTACCCGCTGGGCCTGCCGGTCGATTCTGAACTTGAACTTGCAGCGTTTTCCCCGCCTATTTTGCCGCTGAACGCCCTGCCGCGGCTTTCCGCTGAGGGTGGAAATTACGAAACCGGGTCCAATCGCTTCGCCGCAACGCTGGTTGTCATGGCGGATGGCATGCCGAGCATTCGCATGCGCGTGGCGGGCCGGGCCATTGCCACAGCGCCGGCCATTGTCGCCACGCGCCGCCTAGCGATTGGTGATGTTGTGAAGCCCGATGATGTCAGGTCGATGCAGCTGCGCGCCGAACGCGTACGCCCAGGCACGGCGCAGCGCCTGGAAGATGTGGTTGGCATGCAATTGCGCCGCCCGATCGGGACGGATCTGCCTTTCATGTCTGCGGACCTGATGATCCCGCACATTATTACCAAGAATGAAGTCGTGCTGATGGTTGTCGAAGGCCCTGGGCTTTCACTGACCACGCAAGGCCGCGCCCTGGAATCGGCTTCGCGCGGTGGCCGGCTGAGTGTGATGAACCTCACCTCCCGCACTGTGGTGGAGGCGGAGGCGATTGGGCCAGGTCGTGTGCAGGTGCGTCTTGGCGCAAGCCCGCCCCGCACCGCTGAGAGGAGTTGATGATGCGTCTACCCATTCTTTTACTTGCTGCGGCAAGTCTTTCCGCCTGTAGCAACGCTGAACGGCTTTCGCGCCTTGGCCAGGGCCCGGAATTGGCGGGTATTGAAAACCCGACTTCTGATCCGCGCTGGCGCCCGGTGACCATGCCGATGCCAAACCCAGGTGAGCCGCCCCTGCAGAATAATAGCCTGTGGCGCCAGGGAAGCCGGACCTTTCTGCGTGATCAGCGCGCCGCGTCCGTTGGTGATCTTGTGACCATTCTGGTGTCCATCGACGATGAAGCCGATTTGGCCAATGCCACCAATCGTAATCGCGACAATAGCGAAAAAATGGGAATCCCCGATATGATGGGGCTTCAATCATCCTATGGTCGGTTGTTCCCAGTCGGCTTTGATCCCAACAAGATGGTGTCAGCGAGTTCCACCAGTGAGGTCAACGGCAGTGGCACGGTGCAGCGCTCAGAGCAGATTAACATGCGCGTCGCCGCTACGGTTTCGCAGGTGCTGCCCAACGGTAATCTTGTGGTGGTCGGGCGCCAGCAAGTGCGCGTCAACCAAGAACTACGTGACATGCAGGTGGGCGGGATCATTCGCCCGCAGGATATCGGGTCCGACAATACGGTGAGGCATGACCGCTTGGCGGAAGCGCGCATCTCCTATGGCGGGCGGGGCACGATCAGCGATGTGCAGCGCCCGCGCTATGGGCAGGAATTGTTGGATATCATCCTGCCATTCTGATGATCTGACGGCGTGATCCCCGTTACTGGATCACGCCGTATTGCTTTTCTTGAGTAACGACTTCACCGATCTGCATGCTTGCGTTCATAATGCTTGAGGTATTTTTGCGTTATGAGATCCGTCTTCACCACCACTGAAACATCGGTGGTGTTGAACTGCTCATCCAAGACTGCGCCATCGCCGACAAAGCCACCCAGGCGCAAATAGCCTTTCACGAGCGGTGGCAGCGCCGCAAGTGTGGCGCGTTTGTCGATACTTTCCGGGTCTTTTCGGCACATTTCCACAAAACGCTCCGGCTGGGCGCGCGGGCGCAATTCCTCGGGCGCCAGATGGAAAGCGTGCAGATAAGTCAGTTGATCAGCCAGCGCATCCAGATCCGTGCCGGGCAGGGAAGCGCAGCCGAACATCAGCGCAATGTCATGGCGGAAGACATAGGCCGCGATGCCATCCCACAGCAATTGCAGCGTGCCACGGCTGCGATAGGCGGCATCCACGCAGGAACGGCCCAATTCCAGCACCGGCGCGGGATAGGCCACCAGGCGAGAGACATCATATTCGCTTTCTGAATACCAGCGCCCGAGCTTTTCGGCGCCCTCACGCTGGATCAGGCGATAGGTACCGACGACTGACTGGGCGCCTTCGCCCCGGTCATGATCCACCACCAACAGATGATCCGCGACGGGGTCGAAATCATCACGGTCACGATGGCTGGCGGCAGTGGCGGCATCCGCACGGGCGCCCATTTCCTGATAAAAAACGCGGTAACGAAGCGCCTGCACCGCGTCCAATTCATCGGCGCTGGTGGCTAGGCGCACGCCCAGATTGCCGGCGCGCACTTCTTCAAAGCCCGCTTCAGGGGATGCCGCTTTGTCTTGAATGATTGGCATTAGCAATCCCGTCCCAGGGCGGCTCAATTCCGGGAGAGCCCCAGCGTCACCAACCGCAAAGACGCTTATAGAATAGTTTTTCCAGTCACGAAATCAGGGGGCTTAGGCGGCCGCGCCCCGGCGTTTGCGGGGCTTGGTGCCAAGCCCGATCTTCTTGGCCAAGGACGAACGTTGCTTGGCGTAACGCGGCGCCACCATGGGGTAATCCGTCGGCAACCCCCAGCGTGCCCTGTATTGTTCTGGGGTCATATTGAAGGCGGTCTTCAAATGACGCTTGAGCATCTTCATTTTCTTGCCGTCTTCAAGGCAAAAAATGAATTCCGGTGTTATGGATTTCGCGATTGGCACGGCGGGTTCAGGGCGTTGTGTTGCTGGCGCCGGCGCGGCTTCGATGAACGACAATGTCCGGTGCACTTCCTGTATCAAGGCCGGTAAGGCAGCCGCCGCAACCGCGTTATGTGAGACATGCGCTGAGACAATCTGGGCGGTGAGAGCCAGAATATTGGCCGGAGCCTGTCCTTCAGACATAAATGAATCCCCCTGCTTGTTTTTGTTTTGCGTGAGCGCCTTTACACCGCGATCTGACACGGCGAAAGGGCGACAACTTATTGAGCGATTAACTTGTTCGATTAACTTGTCCGATGAAGAGGGTATTTTCACAGGCGCATAAAATCTCTAATTTCATTTCGAAAGAAACGCAAGTATTGTTTTAAGGAACCTCTGATTTAATCTCTACCCCCTTGGCCTGCCATTTATTTCCTGATTCTCTTCCGCATCGGCCAATCAAACCTTGAGGGTGCCCCC
>CAIYMY010000100.1 GCA_903927465.1 uncultured Rhodospirillales bacterium
GGCTGAATTCACGCGCTGGTAACGTGTATATTGTGAAGCCCAAAATGCATGGGCCGGAAGAAGTGGCCTGGGCGGATACGCTTTTTGGTCAGGTGGAGGCTGCGCTGGGCTTGCCGCGCGCCACGCTCAAGATGGGCATTATGGATGAGGAACGCCGCACCACGGTGAACCTCAAGGCCTGCATCGCAGCCGCTAAGGATCGCGTGGTCTTCATCAATACGGGCTTCTTGGACCGCACCGGCGATGAAATCCACACGGCGATGGAAGCGGGCGCTGTCATTCGCAAGAATGACATGAAGGGCGCCGCCTGGATCAAGGCCTATGAGGATTGGAATGTGGATACGGGCCTTGCATGCGGGCTGCGTGGGCGCGCGCAGATCGGCAAGGGCATGTGGGCCATGCCGGATGCCATGGCGGCGATGCTCGACCAGAAGGTTGGCCACCCCAAGGCGGGGGCTTCCACAGCTTGGGTGCCATCGCCCACAGCCGCCACCTTGCATGCGCTGCATTACCATCAGGTCAGCGTTGCCGCGCGGCAGGATGAAATCACCAAGGGCGGACCGCGCGCGAAGCTGGATGATATTCTGACCGTACCGCTGGCGCGCGATACCAATTGGTCGCCCGCCGATGTGCAGGCGGAATTGGACAATAACGCGCAAGGCATTCTGGGCTATGTGGTGCGCTGGGTGGATCAGGGCGTTGGTTGTTCCAAGGTGCCGGACATTAATGATGTCGGGCTGATGGAAGACCGTGCGACTTTGCGCATCAGCAGCCAGCATATCGCCAATTGGCTGCGCCATGGCGTGGTGAGCGAAGCGCAGGTGATGGAAACCATGAAGCGCATGGCGGGCGTGGTGGATCGGCAAAATGCCGGCGATGCGGCCTATCGCCCCATGGCGCCTGGCTTTGATGGGCCGGCCTTCAAGGGCGCTTGCGATCTGGTGCTGAAGGGCCGCGCGCAGCCCAATGGGTACACCGAATTTGTGCTGACAGCGCGGCGGCGGGAAGCCAAGGCGGCGGGGTGAATCCGGGCGCCGCTTGTCTTTCCGGGCAAGCGGCGCAAGCATGATGCGAAGCGGGCTTAGGTGAAGGCCCGGGCAGGAGGAACGCATCATGGATTTTTCAGGCAAGGTTGGCATTGTGACGGGCGGCGCCAATGGCATTGGCGCGGCAATGGCGCGCGGTTTTGTCGCGCGTGGCGGCAAGGTGGTGATCGTGGACCGCGACGCCGCGGCTGGGGAGGCCCTGGCAGCTTCCCTTGGTGCATCAGCGCTGTTCCGCACCGCAGATGTCACCAAATCCGCCGATGTCGCGGCTTATGTGAAGGCAGCGCTGGATCGTTTCGGCGCGATTGATTGCTTCCACAATAATGCCGGCATTGAAGGCCGCGTCGCGCGGCTCGCGGAATATGAGGAAGCCGTCTTCGACCAGATCATGGCCGTGAATGTGAAGGGCGTGTTTCTGGGTCTGCGCCATGTGCTGCCGGTGATGATTGCCGCTGGTCGCGGCGCGGTGGTGAATACCGCTTCTATTGCGGGGCTGGTGGGTTCACCTGGAATGTCGGTCTATTCCGCTTCCAAGCATGCGGTGAACGGGCTGACCAAAAGCGTAGCCGGTGAGGTCGGGCCGAATGGCATTCGCGTGAATGCTGTCTGCCCCGGCCCGATCGCGACACGGATGATCGAAGAAGTCTCCCGCCAGGTTTCGCCCAATAATCCGAAAGGCGTTGAGGAACGCTATGCGGCGGGCATACCGCTGCGCCGTTACGGTACGGCTGAGGAAGTGGCCAATTTGGTGCTTTTCCTGCTGTCCGACCTCGCCAGCAATATGACGGGCGGTGAGTACACCGTGGATGGTGGGCGCACCGCAGCACCCGCCGGGGTTTCGGGGGGTGCTACGCAGTAGGGAGGTTCCGAGCCGCCAAGTGATTTCACTTGGCTCGAAAATGCTTTTTCGGTTGGTCGCATTTTCCAAGCCGCCAAGTGATTCCACTTGGCTTGAAAATGCTCAATCCGCCGTGGCCCCGGCATCCTTCACGATTTGCGCCCAGATCGGGATTTCCGCCTGCACGAAACGGCCAAATTCTTCCGGGCTTTCACTCGGCAGCGCTTGCAGCCCTTCCTGTGCCAAGCGCGCCTGCACGGCTTGTTGCGCCAGCACCGCACGGAAGGCGGTAAACAGCCGATCGCGAATGGGGTTGGGCAAACGCGCCGCTGTCCAAACACCCCACCAGCCGGTGATATCCAGCGCGGGCAGGCCGGCGGCTTCACTGCCCAGCACATCGGGAATGGCGGGGGATGGGAGGCGCGTGCTGAGCGACAGCGCCTTCAGCGTGCCCGCGCGGATTTGCGGCAGGGCCACGGGCGGCGTGCCGACCAGGATTTGCACATCGCCCGCCAGCACGGCTTGCAGGGAAGGCGCGCCACCGCGGAAGGGCACATGGGTGATATCCTCACCCGTTACCTTGGCAAGCTTGGCGCCGACCAAATGGCTTGGCGTGCCAATGCCCGGTGTGGCGTAATTCCAGCGCCCCGGTTGGGCGCGCATGCGCGCGGCAAGTTCCGCCAAATTATTGATCCCGGCATCGGCGCGCACGGCAATGATCAGCGGCAAATCGCTGATCCGCGTAATGGGCGTGAAATCATTGATGGGATCAAAGGGCAGGCGGCGATAAAGGGCCGGGTTCACCGAATGGGTGAAATTGCCACCAAGCAGGATGGTGTAGCCATCTGGCTCACTCCGTGCGACATGTTCGGCGGCGATATTGGAACCAGCACCTGGGCGGTTATCCACGAGGATGGTCGCACCGCCCAATTCGCGGGCGAGGGGTTCGCTGAGGGTACGCGCCAGAAAATCGCCAGAACCACCGGGCGGGAAGCCAACCACGAGCCGAATGGGCCGCCCGGCGGGCCAGGCAGCGCCGGATTGCGCAGCGGCCTGTTGCGATGCTGCTGCCAGCGCGAAGGGCGCGGCCATAAGGCTTCTTCTGCGGATCATGGTTTTCTCCCGGTCACGCGCGATTGAGCCTAACGCGCTGCTTACAGCTTTGCAGGCTAGCCTACTGCACGCAATCCGGCAGCCTAGCTTAGGAAGCCCCCAACCGCTTCCAAACCCCATCCGCATGGGCAATCAACTTATCACCCGCCGTCAGCCGCCCGCGCACAAACACGATGGAACGCGTCACGCGCATCACCTCGCCCTCCGCCACCAGAAAATCCCCCTGCTTGGCGCCGGAGATGAAATGCACATTCAGTTGAATGGTGACATTCGGCCCGCGATCAGAGGCTTCCCAGACGGTATGGCCAAGCGTTTGGTCCAAAAAGGTGGAGATCATGCCACCATGGACAATGCCATGGATATTGCTGTGCTTTTCTTCTACCAGCAGCCCATGTAGGCGCCTGCCATCCACGGTTTTGTGCCAGAAGGGGCCAACCAAAGCGGGGAAGCCATCCTCATGCCAGACGAAATCCGTCCAGCCATCGGCGGCGGGGTCATATTGGGTCTTCGCGTTCATGGGCGGGGGTGTAACCCAAAGCGGCCAGGGGTGAAATGCCGGGCCTCGTCAGGCGCGGTGTCACGGTTTAGCTTTGGATAATGCAGTCTTTTGTCTCAACGGCTTCTTCCCTGTCCGCGCCGCCAGGCTGCGGCCCATAAGCGCCCTGTGACATGACGCAGAAGCTTTGGATACCAGCCGCCTTGCGGCAAGGCTTGCCGCATCTGCCGGCCTTCTTTCCCGATTTCACCGTGCTGCCCGAAGGCACGCCCTGCCCGGATGGCGCCCTGATCGCCGGCGAGGGTGCTGCTGCCTTCCATGAAGGGCCTTGGTCAGCGCCGCGCTTTCATGATGTGAAGCGCGCCGTGGGGCTTGTGGTGCCAGGCCTGCCAGCGCCGCCGCACACCCTTGATGAGCGGTTGGACGCAGCCCAGCGCGCCGCCCTGCCATTTTCCCGCTTTGCGGACCCGTTCCGCGCCAAACCAACAAACCTGACTGAAGCCTTGGACATCCTGTCCATGTGGCGTGTGATCGAGGCTGAGAACCGCCGCATCGGTGCCTTTTTGCATATGCAAGCCTGGAAGCGGGACGCCATTGCGCGCATCTTTGGTCATGATGACGGCCATGCCCCCTTCGCTGAAACGCCTGCCGCTGCTCTGGCGCAGAGGCAAGGCGTTGTCCTGGCCTGGGCCGCGCGACTGACAGCGGAAACTGAAAGTCAAGCGCAGGTGCCGATTTGGCGCGTGGAAGATGGTTTCATTCGTTCGATCGGGCTTGGCGTGAATTTCGCGCTGGCCGCATCACTCGCGATTGATCCGATCGGCATGCATTACGATGCGACGCGCGCTTCTCGGCTTGAAGGCATATTGGCCGAGACAATGTTTGCGCCCGAATTGCTCGCACGCGCCGCGGCTTTGCGCGCGGAAATCCTGCGCCACAACATCACAAAATATAATGTCACTGGTGCTGTCACGCCCTTGCCACCCAGCCCTGGCCGCCAGCGCATTCTGGTGGTGGGCCAAGTTGAAGATGATGCGTCGATCCTATTCGGGGCGGGGCGGGTGCGCAGCAATTTGGGCCTGCTGCGCGCGGTGCGGGAAGCCGCGCCGGATGCCTTCATTATCTGGAAGCCGCATCCGGATGTGCAAACCGGCTACCGGCGCGGCTACCTGCCCGCGCGCAAGGCAGCGCAATTCGCCGATGTGGTGCTGCAGCAAGGCGATATCCGGCCAATATTTGCCGAGGCTGATGCGCTGCATACCATGACCAGCCTTGCAGGGTTTGAAGCACTGTTACGAGGCCTGGCAGTCACCTGCTGGGGCAGGCCTTTTTACGCCGGCTGGGGCCTGACCACTGATATGGAAAGCTTTGAACGGCGACAGCGCCGGCTGACGCTGGATGAATTGGTGGCGGGCAGCCTGATCCTTTATCCGCGCTATCAGGACCCCGTGACGGGGCTGCCCTGTGCGCCGGAAGTGCTGCTGGAACGCTTGGCCAATCCGGGCGATTGGGTAGGCAGATCACCCCGCAGCCCGGCCTATCTGGCCTGGTGGAAGTTGCAAGGGCTGATGCTGCGCGGCTTGCGCCATATCAGGCTGGTGCGGCGATAGAGGTCCTGAGCTTGGAGTGACATGCCGGGCCTCGCCAGATGCGCGTTGAAGCGTTAGCCTTTGCCTCATGCAGCTATTTCATTCCGCCGGCTCCCCCTATGCCCGTATCGCCCGCATGGCAGTGCTGGAACTTGGTCTTGCAGACCGCATTCCCTTTGTGGAAACCACTCTGCGCGACCCGGCCTCCACCGTGCTGCCGCATAACCCGGTCGGGCGCGTGCCTTCACTGGTGCTGGCGGATGGCACCACGGTCACGGAAACCACGCCCATTCTGATGGTGCTTGATAGCCTTGTGGCGCCTGAGACGCGCCTGTTGGGCGATGGTGCGGATGGCTGGAAGCGCTTGGCCGGCTATGGCCGCGTGCTGGGCATGCTGGATGGCATCGCAGTCTGGAACCGGGAATTGCGCCGGCCCGTGCATGAAAGATCACCGGGTGTGATTGCTTTGGAAGAAACCCGCGCCGCGCGCATCGCCGCCGCACTGCAAGATGATGTCGCGCGCGGCGGCTATGCCACGCCTGATGCCGGCTTCCTCGCGTTGCTGGCAGTGCTTGGCTATTGCGAAAGGCGCCACCGCGTTTGGGCCTGGCGTGATGCCTTGCCGGGCCTGGCCATTTGGTTTGACCGAGCGTCGGACCGCCCATCCTTCGCCGCCACCATGCCGCCGGTAAGCGGTATCTGAGATGCTGCCGCCAGCGCCGCGCCATAATGGCGGCCCGCCGCTGGATGAGGAAGAAGATGTCAACGCATCCTGGCGCGCCTGGAATTGGCGCCGCGCGCATAAGCGCGCCTGGAAGACCCCGCCGCGCGAGATTGCTTTAAGGCGTCTGGCGCGCGCCGAGGAACTAGGCATTACCTATAAGGAATATACGCTCGAAATTCTGGAGCGCGGCAAATATCTTTAGACAGGCGTAAGCACCGCTTCCAGCGTCATCAGCACGGGATTATCGCCAGGGGTCAGCAAGCCCGCGCTCAATTGCCCGGTCAGATCCACCATCGCCACATCAAGCCGCGTGGCCCCTGGGCGGATCACGCCGTCGCGGATCAGCATTTCGGTCGCGAAATTATCTACCGGTGGCGCATTGGCATAGCGCGCGCCGATGATGCTGCCGACACCGCCATGCAGCCGCGCAGCACCGAAGCCGGCGCCCGCCGCAGTCGCCTCAAGTGCGGCGGTAATGTCCTGGTTCGGGCATAGCCGGATGGCGATGCCATTCACGCTGCCCGCACGCGGCGGCGTGGTTGCAACTGGCGTGAAAAGCTTGAAGCCCGTTTCCGCATCTTGGCGGGCCTCAAACCGGGCGCCGGAAATCAGCACGCCCGTGGCACGGATCGGGGCGGCAATGATGGTCTCTTCAGGCATCATATGGCCGCCGCCTGGCCGTCCATCGGCTTCGGTCCAGAAGCCATGGCAGTGGAAGAAGGGCGCGCCGTCACGAAAGCCGACCGTGATGGATGCGATATCCAGCCGCGTCGTACCTGCGGGGCGGAAGGTATCGCTGTAATAAGCCGCATGGGATGGGTCAGGCGCCAGCGCCGGGATCACATAGGCGAATGGCCCAAGCGCGCCACCTGAAAGCGTGAGGCAGCCACCCTCCGCCCCATGCGCCAGAGCCAGTTCATGCAGCGCGGTGAGCAGGCTGGCCCCGCGCGGCAGCTCCTCATCAATTGCCTGCGCGCGCACCGGATGGGCGATGATGCGCTCGGGCCCCGGCGGCCCTGGTTGCTGGATATGGCGCATGGTCGCTCGAGCCTCGTTACATCTGAAGTTTCAGAATGCCGCAGAGGCCCGGCGGATGTCGAGCGGCATAGACTAATCGCGGTCACTGGCTATGAAGCGTGTGCGGTGAACGAATGCGAACGGGACGCGCAGTGTGCGTTTCCCGAGAGCAGCGTTAATCGGCGCATCAAACCCCAAGCGAGTGATGCGCCGGGGCAGTTTTAAGACGGGCGCGGTCGGCATAAATCGCACCATTAACCCGGCGTGAAAGCCTCATGCACCGCCGTCTGGATGCCACCGCCGACAATCGGCCCGCCACCCGCGACATAAATCGTATCGCCAATCAGCGCAGCACCTAAACCATGCCGCGGTGTCGGCATGGGGGCGTGATGCTGCCAGCTATCGGTGGCCGGATCATAGGATTCCACCGTGCCGATCACGCGATCAATCGGGCGGTTTTGCGCGTCATAAAGCCTTTCCTCGCCACCCATGCACCAGAAGCGCCCGCGCAACACCACCATGCCATGGCCGGAACGCGGTGTTGGGATGGGCGCGCACAGCCGCCAGGTATCACTCGCCGGATCATAGACGTGATGCAGGCCGGTATTATTCTCGAAGGTGTTGAAGCGTCCGCCGGCGATGTGAATGCGCCCTTCCCAAACCACGACGCCGGCATGGTCCCGCCCCGCCGGCAGCGGGCGGAGCAGGGTCCATTTATCGGTCTGCGGGTCGTAGACTTCATTCCAGGCAATGCTGGCGCGTTCGGGTGCGGGGTCTGTCGCGCCGCCAATGTGATAAATCTTGCCACCAACGGCCGCGACAGCGCCGGCAGCGCGCGGGCGCGGCATGGGCGCAATGGCAGACCAGCGATCCGTCGCGACATCATAAACGAATGCCTTGTCGTCCGAAGCGCGGTTCTGTTCGGTGAAACCGCCCAATGCATAAATCCGCCCGGCATCGGCCACCACGCCCACGTGATTGGCGCCGCGCGGCAAAGGTGCGGCTTCCTGCCAGCGATCCGTCGCCGGGTCATAGACATGATGATAGGGCTTATCCACCTGGCCCTGCGCATAGCCGCCAATGACATGCAGCTTGCCCGCCCAGGCCGTGGCCCAGGCCATTTCACTGCGCGGTAGCGGCAAGGGTGCGCGGGAAACCCAGCGCCCCAGCACGCCTGCTGGTGCGGGGCTGGTCACCACGCGCTGCGCCAATTGCTCAGGCGTCAGCGCCTGCGGATTGGGCCCGCGCAAGGCAGACATTTGCTCAGCCGGGATATTCGCCCCGTGATGCCCGTGATGCTGGGCCTGGGCGGCCCCCGCCAACATCGCCGCCCCAGTTCCCAGAAAAATCCTGCGCCGCATTCGTTTTGCCCCTGCCTTCTGTTGGCCAGAGATTGCGCAAATGCGGCGCCTGATCAAGCCCTGTCAGGCAGCTTCGGCCTGGGTGGGGTCCGCCGCAGCATGGCGCAGTTCCAAACCATCGGGGCTGGCCGTGACCGTCAGGCTTTCGCCATCCTTCACACTGCCTTCCAGCAATAACCCCGCAAGCTTATCCTGCAGGTTCCGTTGAATAACGCGCTTCAGCGGACGCGCGCCATAAACGGGATCATACCCCGCTTCCGCCAGCCATTCCCGTGCCGCTTCATCCAGCGTGATGGTGATCTTGCGATCTTCCAACAGCCGCCTGAGGCCCAGCAATTGGATGTCAACGATCGTTGCCATATCGCCACGCGCGAGCCGCCGGAACAGCACAATCTCATCCAACCGGTTCAGGAATTCCGGGCGGAAGCGTTCGCGCACCGCACGCATCACCGCCGGACGTGCCGCTTCGATATCGGCGCTTTCCGGCAATTCCGCGATGGCATGGGCACCCAGATTGCTGGTCAGCACAATGATGGTGTTGCGGAAATCAACCGTCCGCCCCTGGCCATCCGTCAGCCGCCCATCATCCAGCACCTGCAACAGCACATTGAAGACATCATCATGTGCCTTCTCAACCTCATCAAACAAAATCACCTGATAAGGCCGCCGGCGCACGGCTTCTGTCAGCGCACCGCCTTCTTCATAGCCAACATAGCCAGGCGGGGCGCCAATCAGCCGCGATACTGCGTGCTTTTCCATATATTCCGACATGTCGATCCGCGTCATCGCGCGATCATCATCGAACAGAAAAGCCGCCAGCGATTTCACCAATTCCGTCTTGCCGACACCAGTCGGGCCCAGGAACAGGAAGCTGCCGATCGGGCGATTGGGGTCCTGCA
>CAIYMY010000101.1 GCA_903927465.1 uncultured Rhodospirillales bacterium
AGATGGCATTATCGGCTGGGGCGAAAGCCATCATGGCCGCGCCCATACCGCCATTGCGAAATTGCTGGAAACCACACTCAAGCAATTGGTGCTGGGCATGGATGCCTTCGACACCACCGGCATCTGGGCGCGCATCTACAAATACCAATTGGCGAGCCATGGCATGGGCGCCGCAACGGCCATGGCCATGTCGGGGCTCGACATGGCGTTATGGGATGCCAAGGGCAAGGCGTTGAATCTACCGCTTTACAAGTTGCTGGGTGGTTCAGCGCGGCCCGTGCCGGCCTATGCCGGTGGTGTGGCGCTTGGCTATCAGCCGCCGGCGCAGCTGATTGATGAAGCGGCACCCCATATGGAAGCGGGCTATAAGGCCGTGAAGCTTCGCGTGGGTGATACGGTGCGTGATGATATTGCGCGCATGGAAGCCGTGCGCGATGCCTTCGGGCATGAGCTTGAAATCCTGACCGATGCCAATATCGGCTACAATATTGCGCAGGTGCGGCAAGTGCTGCCCGAGATGGACCGGCTGAATATCGGCTGGTTGGAAGAACCCTTTCCCGCGCATGATCACCGTTCCTATGCTGAGGCTCATGGTTTTGGCAGCACGCCGCTTGCCGCCGGTGAGAATCACTTCACCCGCTTTGAATTCACCCGCGTGCTGGAAGATGATGTGATCCGCATTTGGCAGCCTGATTTGTCCAAATGCGGTGGCGTGACGGAAACCATGCGCATCGCCGCCATGGCGTCGGCCTTTAAGATTCCGATCCACCCGCATTCATCCATGACAGGCGTCAATCAGGCAGCGTCCATCCATCTGCTCGCCGCGATTGATAATGGCGGTTATTTCGAAGCCGATGTCTCGCGCGCCAATAAATTCCGCGATGAATTGGGCAGCGAGCCCTGGCGCATCGGCAAGGATGGCTGCGTGCGCCCGCTTGAAGCGCCCGGCATTGGGGTTGAAGTGGATGAGGCCTTCTTGAAGGCGCATCCCGCCATCGAGGGGCCGGGCTATGTGTGACCCGCGCCCATTCCACTCCCTATTGATCGAAGTTGCGTGCTTTTCTTACGGCCGACCTGGAGTTTCTGTGAGTGCGATATTGCCCTATGGCCCTGAAGCGGCCCAGGCAGCCTTGCTCATGGACAGGTCTTAGGCGTCGGGCAGCTTAGTCCTCATGATGCCCCGCTTTCTCTACAGATTGATTTGGCGGCTACACGCCTTGCGTTTCAATCGCCCCTCCTTTGTCAACCTTGGTCGTTATTCGGTCACCATCAACCGTGATGGGCGCATGATATTTTTGATGTCGGAGGATCTATCACTTACGCCCAGTCTGGCTCTCACTGGCGTGTGGGAAGTGCGCGTGGTGAGTGTATTGCGCCGTCTGCTGCGCCCTGGCGATTTGGTTGTTGAAGGTGGTGCAAATATTGGCTGCCATACCCTGGTAATGGCCAAAGCGATCGGCCCATCGGGTCGGCTCTATGCCTTCGAGCCATTGCCCGATCTTTTTCCCCTGTTGCAACTCAACTTGGGGTCTACGGGCCGCAAGCACTATGCAGAGGTTGAATTGCGCAACCTTGCCCTGCTCGATCACGAGGGGCCGATAGAAATGCTGCTCGATCCGCTGTTCTTAGGCAGCGGCCATTTGGCAATACCGCATGCCTCTCACAATTATTCTCGCCGTATTTCAGCCCAGTCAACCACTATTGATGCGGCCTTGACCGAGGAAGGCACGCGGCCTGTTTCACTGATCCGTCTGGACATTGAAGGTTCGGAGATTTTGGCGCTGCGCGGGGCAGAGGAAACGATTTCGCCGCTCACCAGCACTCAAAATCGTCATGGAATGGTCGCCCATCATGCTGCGCTCCCGCGGCGACCCGATGGAAGGCGTGGCTTGGCTCAGCAGCCTCGGCTTTCGCTTTTGGAGAATCGAACCGTCAGCCTGGCGAAGTCATCGCTTGGAACCAGTGCCTAGCGAAGCGCTCCCAACTCTTTCACATGGCGAAATTGTCGCGAGCCGTGACGATCCCTAGAGATAATGGCGCCAAGGGAGAATAAGTGGTCAAGTTAACACTAAAATAGACCGTTAATCCCATGGCGTGACCCGCGCAAGCGGATCACGCCATAGAAGTCAGATGTAATGTTCCTTCAGCGGCGCAAAGCCGTTGAAGAATTGCGCGGCGTAGGAGGTGACATAGGCCCCCGTCGCCAGCAGCTCCACCCGATCACCACAGGCCAGCTTCAGCGGCATGCGGTAATTGGACTTCTCATACAGCGTATCGGTGCTGTCGCAGGTTGGGCCTGCGATCGTCACCGGCCCATCCTCAGCGCCATCATGCGGCGTGCGGATTTCGTAGCGGATCGCCTCGCCTTCGGTTTCGGCCAGGCCACCAAAGCGCCCGATATCCAGATAAACCCAGCGCACAGGATCAGCGGCACCCTTGCGGGACACCAGCACAACTTCGCTGGAAACCAGGCCGGAATCGCCCACCATAAAGCGACCCGGTTCCACCACCATTTCCGGCAGGTCATTGCCGAAATGCTTGGTCATGGCGCCCATGATGGCCATGCCGAAATCATCAATTTCCGGCACTTCTGCGCGGTAGCGCACCGGATAGCCGCCACCCAGATTGACCATGCGGAGCTTCACGCCCGCTTCCTTCAAATCCGTGAACAGCATCGCAACGCGCGCAATCGCGCCTTCATAGGCGGCGGTCTTGGTCTGCTGGCTGCCGACATGGAAGGAAATGCCATAGGGGTCGAGCCCCATATCGCCGGCCTTCAGCATCAGGTCGCGCGCCATTTCCAATTCGCAGCCGAATTTGCGCGAAAGCGGCCATTCCGCGCCTTCATTCTGCACCAGGATGCGACAATAGAC
>CAIYMY010000102.1 GCA_903927465.1 uncultured Rhodospirillales bacterium
GTGAAGTGCTGCGCGACAGCACCTATACCTACGGCGACGATGCGCAGAAGGACGAGTACAAGGATCTGGTTGCGGCCGGCATCATTGACCCGACCAAGGTTGTGCGCACGGCGCTGCAGGATGCGGCTTCTGTCGCTTCTCTGCTGATCACCACCGAAGCGATGGTGGCCGAGCGTCCGGAACCCAAGGGTGGATCGGCTGGTGGCCCGCCGGGTGGCGGCATGGGCGGGATGGATTTCTGATCCATCGCGACCTGCGCGAGAAATGGGGGCGGTCCTGCGGGGCCGCCCTTTTTTTATTGTGATTTTAGAGGCAAAAAAAGAGGCAAAAGAGTAAAAATTAGGCGATTTATCTGCGCCTTTATTGGGCAAAGTTAGGCCTTCTCTGCTTCGCTTCGTGGCATGGAAGTTGCCTACTCCTGATCATCTTCGGGAGGTTGCAACCCTGTCTCAGTCTGCCCAGCGCTTAACCTCGCAGCAATTGCTGCTGAGCGGGATCATTCACAGCTATGGCACCGCGCGCGCCGTTGATGATGTGACCTTGGAAGTGAAGGCCGGCGAATTGGTGGCGCTGCTCGGCCCTTCGGGCTGCGGCAAGACAACGCTTCTTCGTATTGTCGCGGGCTTCATTCGTCAGGCCTCCGGGCAGGTGGTGATTGGCGACCGCGCCGTGGATGATCTACCGCCCAATCTGCGCGAAGTCGGCATTGTCTTCCAAAACTACGCGCTGTTCCCGCATATGACAGTGGCTGAGAACATTGCCTATGGACTGGTGGCGCGTGGTGTGGGCAAGGCAGAACAGCGCGCGCGCGTGGCTGAAATGCTCGCCACTGTCCGCATGGAAGGCTTCGCGGATCGCAAGCCCAGGCAATTATCGGGTGGGCAGCAGCAGCGCATTGCGCTTGCGCGCGCCTTGGCCGTGCAGCCGCGCATCCTGTTGCTGGATGAACCCTTCGCCGCGCTGGATAAGAATTTGCGGCTGGATATGCAGATCGAAATCAAGCGCCTGCAACGCCAATTCGGCCTGACCGCCATTCTGGTCACGCATGATCAGGAAGAAGCCATGTCCATCGCTGATCGGATCGCCGTGATGAATGGCGGCAGGATCGAGCAATTGGGCACGCCGGTTGCGATTTACGACGAACCGGCGACGCCCTTCGTCAATAGCTTCATCGGGTCGTCGAATATCCTTGATGGTATTGTCGAAGATGGCGCTATCAGGCTTGCCGTTGGCGCTGTGCTACCCTGCAATGCGCCTAACCTGCCACAGGGCAAGCCGGTGCAGGTTTCCATCCGCCCCGAACAATTGATGCTGGTGCGTGATGCAGCGCCGGATCGCTTTCCGGTGACACTGACGCTCAGCCTGCCGATTGGTGGGCAGTTGATCCATGATGTCGCGGCCAGCAATGGCGCCACGCTCAAAATCGCAACCGCGCGGCATCCTGGCGGCACCTCATCCTTGCCTGGCATTTGGCATTGTGCGCTGACGCCAGAAGCAAAGCCTTCGATCTTCCCCGTAGCCACAACCTAATTTTTAGGAGAATTCCCATGGCATCAAGACGCCTTTTCCTTGCCGGCATGGCCGGTGCGCTTGCCGCGCCCAGCATTGCGCGCGCTTCCGGCCCAATGACCGCCGCGATTTATCCCGGCACTTGGGATGAAGCTTACCGCGAAGTCGTCGCCCCCCTGCTGCGTCAACGGCATAATGTGAATGTTGCCTTTGAGCCGCTTTTCGCGGTGGACCAGGTTGCCAAGGTGCGTGCCGCACGCGGTGTCGCGCCTTTTGATTGCTTCGTGCTGGACCCTGGGCCGGCGGCAGCCGCGCGTCAGGCAGGGTTGTTTGAGCCGATTGACCCGAAGCTCATCACCAATGCAGGCAAGCTGCCCGATGGCATGCTGATCGCTGATTCAGCGACGGTGAATGTCCAGGTAGTCGGCATTTGCTACAACCCGAAAAAATTCCCTGAGCCGCCGAAAAGCTGGGCGGATCTGTTCCGTTCACCCTATGTGGAGCGCCTCGGCCTCACGGGTTTTCAGACCACGTTCGGCACGGTTTCGCTGATTGAAATGGCGAAGGTGTTCGGCGGTTCCATCACCAATGTCGAACCTATTTTCGCCAAGCTGAGGGAAGTTCTGCCGAAGGTCGCGGCAGTTTCCACGCCGGCCGCCCTGCCGGGCCTGTTCCAGCAAGGCCAGATTGACATCATGTATACCAACACGAATAACGCAGCGACGCTCAAGGCCCGCGGCGTTGACATTGCCTTTGTTGCACCAAGCGAAGGCGCCATCACCTTCGCCACCACGCTGCATATCGTGAAGGGTGCCGAAAACAAGGCCAATGCGCATCGCTACATTGATGTGGCACTTTCCGCCGATGCGCAAAGCAAGCTGCAATTGTCACCCTTCAACATGATCCCGGTGAATAAGGATGTGCAGCTGACGCCAAATCTGGACATCAAGTCACTCGATGAATTGTCCAAGATGGTCACGCATGATTGGAACGTGATCAACCCACGCCGCGCTGCCTGGATTGATCGCTTCAACCGCGAGATCACGAAGTAGCATCATGCGCGCAGCAGCGGTGGATTGGCGCCTGGCCGCGCCTTTGGGGATTGTCTACCTCGCGCTTTTCGCGGCACCGCTGCTGTTGTTGCTTGGTATCTCGCTCCATGTTGATCAGGATTTGCAGCAATGGGGTTTGGATAACTGGACAAAATTCTGGGGCGACGCCTTTTATCGCGGCGTCGTCTGGGACACGCTTCGGCTTGGTGTGGCGGCGGTGCTGGCCACATCGCTTTTTGCCTGGCCGCTTGCGGTGTTTTTCTGCAATGCGAGCCCACGCACCCAGAAAATCCTGATCTTCATCATCCTGCTGCCACTGCTGACTTCGGTGGTCATTCGCACCTTCGCCTGGATTGTGATTTTGGCGCGGGAAGGCCTGGTCAATCAGGTTGTGCTCTCGCTCGGCCTAAGTGCCACACCGCTCAGGCTATTGCAGACGGAAACGGGGCTGATCCTTGCTTTAATGCAAATTGAAATGCCGTTGATGCTGCTGCCGTTGATTTCTGTCATGCGCGGGCTTGATCCCAATCTGCTGGACGCTTCGCGCGCCTTGGGGGCGGGGATGTGGCGGGGCTTCTTTCGTGTCATCCTTCCGCTCAGCTTGCCTGGATGGATCGCTGGCGCCACGCTGGTTTTCGCTTCCGCCTGCACCGCCTTCATTTCGCAATCTGTCATAGGCGGCGCGCGGCTTGTCTATCTGCCATCGCTGATCTGGCAACAGGCCATGGTGGTCTATGATTGGCCCTTCGCCGCCGTTTGCTCCGTCACGCTGTTGTTGACGGTGCTGGCGGGGATCATGATGCTGAATTGGCTTGGCCGCTATGCAAGGACCGATTGAATGAGCCAGCGCCGCACCTTCGCTGATCAAAGCTTTTCGCTGGTGTTTGGCGGGCTCACGCTGCTTGGCCTGCTGATCCTGGTTGGCCCGGTTTTTATCGTGTTGATCACCAGTTTTACCACCTCGGCCTCCCTAAAGTTTCCGCCGCCGGAGTTATCGCTGCGCTGGTATCAGGCCTTGTTTGACACAACGCGGTCCGCGCATATCCATCGCGCGGCGGGCAATTCGCTTTGGGTCGCCGGCATGGCGACCTTGGGGGCGAGTATTCTTGCCGTGCTCGCCGCACTCGCCATCGGGCGGTCCCGCCGGCCGGCAGCGCGCGCCTTGGAAGCGAGCTTCCTGTCACCGCTGATCCTGCCCTCGCTCGCCTATGGGCTGGCGACGCTGATGTTCTTCTCATTGCTTGGGTTGCGCCCATCGCTCACGCATCTGATTGGTGGGCATTTGGTGGTCATCGCGCCCTTTGTCTTCCGGACAACATTGGCGACCGTCACCCAATTGGAACCGGCGCTATTGGAAAGCTCGGCCAGCCTGGGGGCAGGGCGCTTCATGACCTTCCGGCGCATCACTTTGCCGCTGATCGCCCCTGGCATTTTCGCCGGCGCCTTCCTGGCTTTTGTTGCGTCCATGGATAATGTGCCGGTTTCGCTTTTCCTCTCCAGCGCGCGGACGGATATGCTGCCCATCCGCATGTGGGGCATGATGGAAAGCACGCTGGATGTGCGCGTTGCCGCCGTTTCAGGCGTGCTTATTCTGGCGATAATGGTGCTGATGTTCCTGATGGACCGGCTGACCGGGCTGACGCGGCGGATGAGTCTGTGAAGCGTCGGCTACCGCAACAACACCCCATGCTGCCTTAAAAACCCAAGCAAGGGCAGCAAGGGCATCCCCAGAATGGCCGGCTGATCGCCCTCAATTCGATCAAATAATTGCGCGCCATGGCCTTCCAGCCGATAGGCACCAACAGAAGAAAGCAAAGCCTCGCCCTCCGCGGCCAGATAGGCTTCCAGAAAGGCGTCGGAGAATTCGCGCATGGTCAGGCGAGGCTTCGCCACATGCTGCCAGACGCGCTGCCCACCGCGATGGCACACAAGCGCCGTTACCAATTCATGCTGGCGTCCACGCAGACGCTGCAAATGGCCGCGCGCCGCTGCCATATCGGGCGGCTTGTCGAACCAGGCGCCATCGCAGACCAGCAATTGATCAGCGCCAATCACCAGCGCATCGGGGGCTTGCGCAGCGATGCGTTCTGCCTTGGCATCGGCCAGCATCAACGCGGCATCTTCGGCGGGAATACCTTCGGCCTGCGCGGCTTCCTTAATGGCGGCTTCATCCACGCCAGCCACGCGGGTTTCAAACCGCAGCCCAGCGCCTTCAAGCACTGCACGCCGCGCCGTGGAAGCAGATGCAAGAATAAGCGCCGGCGCTGCGGCCTGGATCACTGCCGCGCTTCCGGCCGTAGGCCCAGTGCCGCTTCCTCACCCGCCGTTGCCGCCAGATAGGCGGAATAGGCGGCCCCATCACGCAAATCCTCGGTCATGCCAAGCCGCGCCATGACGCTGCGGACCTGTGGCGACCGCAGCGCCGCGGAGAAGGCCTCTTCCAGCCTTTTGCGTTCGGCTGCCGGCATATTAGGCGGGCCGATCAGCCCGAAGGGGGCGGTTTCTGTCAGCCCATAGCCAAGCTCGACCAGGGTCGGCACATCCGGCCAGCGCGCATTGCGCGTGGGCGACCACAATGTCAGCCAACGTGCTTCGCCGTGATCCACCGCTACATGCAGCCGCGCACCGCCGGCCATCACGTCCAGATCCCCCGCCATCAGCGCTTCAACGCCATCGGCGGCGCCGCGAAAGGGCAGATGCACCAGTTGGATATTTTCCTTCACCATCAGCCGCGCCATGGTGACATGACCAATCGAGCCAACCCCGACACTGCCAAAAGAAAGCTGGCCCGGTTTCTGGCGTGCTTCGGCCAAGAAATCACGCCAGCCACCAGGAAAGCGATCGGCCTTGGCGATAGCGCCATAAGTGCCGCCCGCCAGGCACATGATGGGGGTGGCATCGCGCCCCATGTTGAAATCCACGCCGCGTTCGACCAAGGCACGCAACGTCGCCACCGGAAACAGCATCACAACCGACCCATCGGGCGGCGCGTTGCGCAATTGCGACAAAAGCCTGAGCCCCGTCCGGCTTGGCTTATTGTCCAGCCGCACTTCCCGGCCTAGCGCTTTGCTCGCGTATTTCGCCACCGCGCGCATCACCTGATCCGTGCTGCCGCCTTCGGCAAAAGGCACCAGCAGCGTGATACCGCGCTGCTGCGCCCGCGCCAGAGAAGGTGCAGTGAGCAGGCCAGCACTTGCCAAAAACAACCGCCGCTTCATGGCATTTCGCTCGAAAGCCTTGCCAAGGCAGCGCGATAGGTTGTGTCAAACAGCGCATCCAGCCCGGGATTGACCCCCTTCAGCCCCGCCGCCACGCGCCCAGCCCAGCCGACATATTCAATGCGGCGCGCATGGTTCCAATTCGCCGGCGGGCTATCGGCGATGGAGCGCAAATTCGAAATTTTATCAGCTAACTTCAACTGCTTGGCCGCTTCGCTATGCTTTGGCGCCTGGCTGATCTGCAAGGCCTTCCGGATTTCCTTAGGTTTTTCTGTATCATCGGTGGCTTCAGCCACCAAGCCCGCAATCACAGGGCCGAAAACGGCGAGCAGATCGGCATCAGTGGTCTCAGTATCTTCCACCGTGTCATGTAGCAGCCCGGCCAGGATGGCTTCCTCTGGCGCGTCATGTTCGGCCAGGATCGCGGCGACCTCGATCACATGGTTCACATAGGGCTCAGCAGCCGCGCCCTTCCGCACCTGCCCGGCATGGGCGCGGGCGGCGAAAAGCGTGGCGCGCAGAAGCTGCGCAGAAAAGCTGGCTTCCATAAGGGTTCAGTAGCGCCCCAGGGCAAAATCGGAAAGGGGATGCAAGCGCCGCCAAAGCCTGATATGGGCGCCGCCATGCCGAGAGACATCATAACGCGCCGCGCTTTGATCGCGGCCAGCCCCTTGCTTGCTGCCCCCGCGCTGGCGCAGGCACCCTTTCCCAATCGTCCTATCCGCCTGGTGGTGGGCTTCACCCCAGGGGGGGCCACCGATATCTCGGCGCGCGCCTTTGCGCCCAAAATGTCGGAAGTGCTGGGCCAGCCGGTGATTGTGGAAAACCGCCCCGGCGCGGGCAGCAATCTGGCGACCGAGATCGTCGCCCGCAGCCCCGCCGATGGCTATACGATCCTGCTGGCAACGCTGGGCGCTTTGGTGATCAGCCCCATGGTCATGCGCCTGCCGATAGACCCGGCGCGGGATCTGGTGCCGATCTCAATCGCGGTTGATCTGTTCAATATCCTGACCGTGCCGGCGGAACGCCCCTGGCGCACCGCAGCCGATATCATCGCCGCCGCCCGCGCGCGGCCCGGAGAGCTTTCCTGGGGCCATAGCGGCATTGGCAGTGCACCCCAATTGGCGGGCTTGCTTTTCGCCAAAATGGCCGGGATCGAGACGATTGAGGTCTCCTATCGCGGTGGCGGGCTGGTCGCGACGGATATGATCTCGGGCCGGCTGGATTACGGCTTCCCGACCTCGCCTTCTGTCATGACGCATATTGAAAGCGGCAAGCTGCGCGGTCTTGCGGTGCCAACGCTGCAACGCTCTCGGCTGCTGCCGAATATCCCAACGGTCGCTGAAACCGGACTGCCTGGCTTCAATGTGCCGTCCTGGTATGCGGTGGTGGCGCCGCGCGGGACGCCGGAACCGGCTGTCGAACGGATGGCTCATGCCATGCGCATCGCGCTGGAAGACAGGGACGTGATCGGCATCCTGAACCGCAATGGGCTGGAAGCCATGCCCTCCACCCCGGCGGCATTCGCTGCCGCCTGGGCGGCCGAGCGCAGCAAATGGGAGCCCATCATTCGCGAAAGCGGCATCAAGATCGAATAGCGGCCCGCAGCGTAATTAGTCTATAATCTGGCAGAAAGGATTTTCTGCCCGTGAACACCATGCCCCCCGATCCCACCCAGGCCCTTGAAGAAGCCGCGCGCGCCGCGCGTGCGGCGACAATTGTGCTGGCTGGCGCGCCAAGCGCGGTGAAGGATCAGGCGCTGCTTTTGGCGGCGGCTGCGCTGCGCGAAGACGAAGCCAAGATCATTGCCGCCAATGCCGAAGACATTGCGGCGGCACCTGGGTTGACCCCGGCCTTTCGTGACCGGCTGCTGCTGAATGCCGCGCGCATTGAAGCCATGGCCAAAGGGCTTGAGGAAGTGGCGGCGCTGCCTGACCCCGTTGGCCGTGTGCTTGCGGAATGGAAGCGCCCCAATGGGCTTCGTATGCAGCGCGTGGCGCAGCCGCTTGGCGTGATTGGCATGATTTTCGAAAGCCGGCCCAATGTCACGGCGGATGCGGCTGCGCTCTGCCTCAAATCTGGCAATGCGGTGATTTTGCGCGGCGGGTCTGAAAGCTTGCGCAGCGCTACCGCCATCCATGCCTGCATGGCGCAAGGGCTGAAGCTGGCGGGCCTGCCGGAAGCGGCGGTGCAGGTGGCACCCAGTGCTGACCGCGCCTTTGTCGGCGCCATGCTGCGCGCTTCCGGTCTGATTGACCTGATCGTGCCGCGCGGCGGCAAGGGCCTGGTGACGCGCGTTTTGGAAGAAGCGCGGGTGCCTGTGCTGGCGCACGCTGAAGGGCTTTGCCACACTTACATTCATGCCGGCGCGGATCACGCCATGGCGCGCGCCATCCTTGCCAATGCCAAGATGCGCCGCACCGGCGTTTGTGGCGCCACTGAAACGCTGCTGATTGATGCCGCCATCGCGCCCGCGCTTTTGCCGGCGCTGATTGCGGATTTGCGCGCGCTTGGCTGCGATTTCCGTGCTGATGACGCGGCGCGCGCGATCGTGCCGGGGCTGACCGCCGCAACGGATGAAGACTACGGCACTGAATGGCTGGATGCGATCCTGTCGGTGAAAGTGGTCTCCGACGTTGGTGAAGCGCTTGCCCATATCCGCCGCTTCGGCAGTGAGCATACGGAAGCGATCATCACCGAAGATGCCGCTGCCGCGCAGCAATTCCTGGATGGCATTGCTTCCGCGGTTGGGCTTTGGAATGCGTCCACGCAATTCTGCGATGGCAGCGAATTTGGCTTCGGCGCGGAAATCGGCATCGCGACAGGCCGACTTCATGCGCGCGGGCCTGTGGGGCTCGAACAGCTTTGCACCTATCGCTACAAGATTTTCGGCACGGGGCAGGTCCGGCCGTGATGGGGCGGCAGTTTTTCGCAGCGCTGCTGATGGGCCTTGCGCTTACGCCCGCCGCTGAGGCAGCCTGCCCGGATGATGCGGCGATTGCGCGCTTTGCCGGGCAGGTCTTGCAGCGCCAATCGCCCACCCCCTTCGCCGCGCTGTCACCCGCTGAGGGGCGCTGCGTACAGAACAAGCTGATTGCGATTTTCGCTCAACCGCAAAATTTTCCGTTGGTCGCATTTTCCGAGTCGCCAAGTGATTCCACTTGGCTTGAAAATGCTCCGGGCGATGTTGTCGGCTTCAAGCTTGGCCTGACCAATCCGGCTATCCAACAGCGCTTCGGCATTGATCACCCCATCCGGGGTGCGATTTTCCTCGCCACCTTGCGCGCTACATCGGGCGCCGAAATCGAAGCACGCTTCGCCGCCGTGCCAGTGCTGGAAGCGGATATGCTGGTGCGTATTGGCATGGGTGGTGTGGAGGCTGCGCTCAATGATCATGCCGCGCTGATCCGCCACATTGATCAGGTGATCCCCTTCATTGAATTGCCCGATCTGGTCTATGCGCCTGATTACCGTCCAAGCCTTGGCGATCTGCTCGCTGCCAATGTCGGCGCGCGGCTTGGCGTACAGGGCCGGCCCATTGCGGTGACGCCAAGCGTGGAATTCGCCGCGGCCTTGGGGCGCATGAGTATTTCACTCCATCAGGATGGGCGGGAGATTTCGCGCGCGCCGGGGGCGGCCATTCTTGGCCATCCCTTGAATGCACTCGCCTGGATTGCGCGGGATTTGGCGCGGGAGGGGCGCCCCTTGCGAGAGGGGGATATCATCTCGCTCGGCTCCTTCTCCCCGCCGCAGCCGGCGGTGGCGGGTCAGGTCTGGACCGCGCGCTATGAGGGGCTTGGTGAGGCACAGGATGTGGTGGTGCGGTTCCGGTAATGGACATTTCGCCCTGGCGCTGAACCTGTTTATCCTAAAGCTATGACTCCATCCCGTTTCGGCGATGGCCGCCGCCGCCGCATCGGCCTTTTGGGCGGGTCCTTCAACCCGGCCCATGCCGGGCATATCCATGTCGCGCGCCATGCCATGCGGGCGCTAGGGCTGGATCAGGTATGGCTTATGGTCTCCCCCGGCAATCCGTTGAAGCCTCGCGCGGGGATGGCCCCGCTGAAGGACCGCCTGGCTGGTGCGCAGCGCATCGCCGATGGCAGGCGCGTGATTGCGACCGATATCGAAAGGCTTCTCGGCACGCGCTTCACGGCCGATACGCTGACAAAACTGCGCCAGCGCTTTCCCCGCGCGGTTTTCGTGTTTCTGATTGGAGCGGATAATCTGGTGCAGCTTCCCCGCTGGAAATCATGGCGCCGCATCGCCACTTCTGTGCCCTTGGCGATGCTGCCTCGCCCGGGTTGGACAAGGCAAGCGCTGCATGGCGCGGCCGCTTCGGTACTGCGCCACCAGCGTTGCCGGCCCGGCGCGTTGCTTGCTGGCCCGAAGCGGGCTACGAACCGCGCCAGATGGTGTTTTGTTTCCGCCCGGGAACACGCTGGATCCGCCACCGCAATCAGGGCGGCAGCGCTGCTCCGGTGACACTTGGATTGAAAAACAGGAGGCGGCCATAGCCCGCAAGCCCACCCCCGCTAAAGAAAGCCCAAAGCGGCGCGTCGCCGCCGAGCCAAAACCCAAAGCTGCGACCAAGGCAAAGGCGAGCGCCAAGCCGAAAGCCGCAGCGGAGCCAAAGGCGAAGGCCGCGCCGAAGGGCGCCGCCGCCAAAGCCGCCGCGGCTAAGCCAGCGGCAAAGCCTGCCGCCAAGGCCAGCAAAGCTGCGCCGAAAACAGCGGCTGCTGCGCCAGCGCCGAAACGCGCTGCCTCCAAAGCCACCGCGACTAAGCCAGCGCCAAAGCCTGCCGCCAAGGTCAGCAAGGCCGCGACGAAGACCGCTGCTGCCAAGCCAGCGCCGAAGCGCGCCGCTGCCAAAGCCGCTGTGGCTAAGCCAGCACCAAAGCCTGCCGCCAAGGAAAGCAAGGCTGTGCCGAAAACCGCGGCTGCTGCGCCAGCGCCGAAACGCGCTGCCGCCAAAGCCACCACAGCTAAGCCTGCGCCAAAGCCTGCCGCCAAGGCCAGCAAGGCTGTGCCGAAAACCGCGACTGCTGCGCCAGCGCCGAAACGCGCCGCCGTCAAAGCCGCCGTGGCTAAGCCAGCACCAAAGCCCGCCGCCGAGGCTAGCAAGGCCGCGCCAAAGACGAAGGCCGAGCCCAAGGCCAAACCCGCCACCAAGGTCACAGCGCCCCGCCCCGCCCGCGGCAGGCGCCGCGAAAAGATTGCACCGGACCGGCTGGAAATACTTGTGGAGGCCGCACGCCAAAGCCTGGAAGACGACAAGGCCGAAAACATCGTGGTTTTGGACGTGACTGGCCGCGCCGATTACACGGACCGGCTGATCATCGCGACCGGCCAGGTTGAGCGCCAATTGCAAGCCATGGCGACGCATTTGGATGAAGCGCTGGGCAAGGCTGGGTTGCATATCAAGCGCGATGCCATTCAGGCCTCTGGCGATTGGGTGCTGATTGATGCGGGCGATCTGGTGATCCACCTGTTCCGCCCCGATGCGCGGGAACTCTATCGCCTGGAACGCATGTGGGGCCCCGAAAGCCCGCTGACGACGGAGGCTTCCGACGCCGCGCCCGACTAGGATCATCGCCATCGGGCGTATAAAGCCCGGGCCGGAAGCAGCCCTTTACGCGCATTACGCAGCGCGGCTGCGCCCGGCGCCCGAATTGGTCGAAATCCCCGAAGCGCGCGGCAGTGAAGCCGAAATCCGCCGCCGCGAAGGCGCTGCCATCCTGGGTGCCATTCCGGCTGGCGCGGTGCCCATTGCCTTGGACCTTGGCGGCGCCATGCCCGATACGGAAAGCTTGGCCGCGCTGCTGACACGCTGGGATGAGGCCGGGCGCAGCGCCTGCTTCATCATAGGCGGGGCGGAGGGGCTGGATCCCACCGTGCAGGCGCGCGCGGAATATCGTCTCTCACTCGGCCCTCTCACCTGGCCGCATTTTTTGGTGCGCGGCATGCTGGCGGAACAGCTTTACAGGGTGCAGGCGATCAGGAGTGGCCATCCCTACCACCGCACTTGGCGACCCTAATGCGCAAAGCGGATGCTGCAATAAACTTGGCCTCTTGCGCCCGCCAAAGGCGGGCGAGCGCCCGAATGGGCGCCGCTGCTTATGCAGCGAAGCCAAGCGCGCGGAGGCGCGCGCCGGCGTCTGAGGGCGGATCGGCCACGATCCGCGACAGAGGAATTAAGTGAAAGCAAGAAGCGGATGGCGTGGCGGGCGCGCTTGGCCAAACATACCACCATGAACGATACGCCCGAAAATCTTGATGATGCCCGCTTCGCCGCCGTGCTGGCGCGCGATGCCGCGCCCGCCTGTGGCGCTTTTCTTTACGCTGTCACCAGCCAGGGGATTTATTGCCGCCCCGGCTGTCCTTCCCCCGCGCCGCTGCGCCGGCATGTCCGTTTCTTTGCTGGTTGGGGCTCGGCAGAGGCCGCCGGCTTTCGCCCCTGCAAGCGTTGCGACCCGCGCGGTGATCGCGCGCGGCTGCAAGCGGAAGCCGTGCGCGCTGCTTGCGCCATGATCGAAGCAGCCGAAGGAATACCATCGCTGGCGAGCCTCGCCGCGCGCGCCGGCTATGCGCCGCATCACTTCCAGCGGATGTTTCGCGACATCACCGGCGTCACCCCACGTTCCTATGCGGAAGGTGTACGCGGGAAGCGACTTTCAGCCGCACTTGCCGAAGGCGCGCGCGTTGCGGAAGCGGTTGCTGAGGCAGGCTTCGGCAGCGAAAGCCGCGTTTATGAAAATACCGCGCGCCATCTTGGCATGCGCCCCGGCCGTGCGCGGCGTGGCGGCGCTGGAGAGGTTATCCGCATCGCCTGGGCGGAAAGCGCCTTCGGCCCTTTGCTTCTCGGCGCTACCGAACAGGGTGTGTGCTTCCTTGGATTTGGCGAGGCACGTGATGCTTTGGAAGGTGATTTGCGCGCACGCTTTCCCCAAGCGCGGATTGAAAAAGCACCAGAAAAAATCAGCGAACTTGCCAAACGCGCCATCGCCTTCATCGCCGAGCCACGCGCTGCCTTGGAACTTCCCCTTGATTTGCGCGGCACGATTTTCCAGCGCCGCGTTTGGGAAGCGCTGCGCGGCATTCCGCTGGGCCAGACCACAACATACAGCGCGCTCGCCGCTGCCATGGGTGAGCCCAAGGCAACGCGCGCGGTCGCGCGGGCCTGCGCGCAAAACCCGGTTTCGCTCTCGGTGCCCTGCCATCGCGTGGTGGGGAAGGATGGTGATGTGACCGGCTATCGCTGGGGAGTTGCGCGCAAGCGCGCCTTATTGGCCGGTGAGAAGAGCGCTTGAGATTTCTTGCTGCGTATCAGGTCCCGAAGACGCGATCCCCAGCATCGCCAAGGCCAGGGCGAATATAGCCTTTTTCATCAAGCTTTTCGTCAATCGCCGCGGTCCAGATTGGCACATCGGGATGGGCTTCGCGCACATGACGAATACCCTCGGGCGCCGCGAGTAGGCAGATGAAGCGGATGCGCGTGGCCCCGCGCGCCTTCAACCTATCCAGTGCGGCGACGGCTGAATTGCCGGTCGCCAGCATGGGATCGAGCAGGATCACCAGGCGCTCGGCCAAATCCTCCGGCGCCTTGAAGTAGTATTCATGCGCTTCCAGTGTTTTGTGGTCGCGATAGACGCCGATATGCGCGACACCCGCTTCAGGCAGAAGGCTCAGCATGCCATCCAGAAAGCCGATGCCCGCGCGCAGCACCGGGGCGAAGATCGGCGGCTTGCCGGCAAGCTTGGGTGCGGACATGCGTTCCAGCGGCGTTTCAATCTCCTGCGCTTCAAGCGGCAGATCAGCCAGCGCGGCAGCGCCGAGCAGCATGGCGATGTCGCGCAGCAGGGCGCGGAAGGTCGGCACGGGGCAGGATTTTTCGCGCATATGCGAAAGCCTGTGCTGGATCAGCGGATGCCCCACCACCGTGAGCATGCCTGCATCATCCGATCCTGAAAGCCTGGCCATGACTTGCTCCGAAACAAAGGCGTACCCTTCCTTTAGGGGAAAATCCCCGGGGCTGGAAACAGATTTCCCAACGGGTAGTGGCGCGAAAACAAGCATTTAGCCGTGCTGTTGACGCCGCAAAAGGAAAGAGGTGGTGGCAATGCTAAGGCTTTGTATGACTGAACGCTCACCCAATATAAAACCCAGGGTTGTATTTTTATAAAATACTACAATCATAAAGGCGTGATTTTGGATCTTTTACATCCTTTACTTGCGCCCGTCCCCTGGCTCAGCCGAGGGGGTTTGGCCGTGCTTGGGCTTGGCTATGTCGGCCGGCCCTTGGCGCTCGGCGCCGCCGCCGCCGGCTATGATGTGCTGGGCTTTGACCCGGCCCCCGGGGCGCGGGAAAGCGCCGAGAAGGCCCATGCCGGCGGCCAAGGAAATTTTCAGGCTTGCGCCGACCCCACTCAGCTCGCCGGCGCGCAAACCTGGTTGATTTGCGTCCCGACGCCGCTTGATGCGCGCGGGCGACCTGATCTGACCGCAGTACGCGAAGCGCTTGGCATCGCAGCGCGCGGCCTGAAGCCGGGCGCGCTGGTTTGCTTGGTTTCCACCTGCCAGCCTGGCGCCACCAATGGGTTATGCCGCGCTGTGCTTGAAGAAGCGGGCTGGCGCGTGGGGCGGGATGTCTTCCTTGCTGTCTCACCCGAACGCGAAAACCCCGGCCCCCATGCGCCGCCGACGCGCAGCATTCCGCGCCTGCTGGGTGCCACCGATGAAGCCTCTCTCCGCCGCGGCTTGGCCTTTTGGCGGCATTTGGTGGATCGGGTGGAAGTGGTCGCGAGCCCCGAGGTCGCGGAATGCGCCAAGCTGTTGGAGAATACCTATCGCCTGGTGAATATCGCGCTGATGGATGAACTCCATGCCGCTTTCACCGCGCTTGGCGTGCCGACGCGCGATGTGGTTGCGGCGGCGGCGACCAAGCCCTTCGGCTTTTCGCCCTTTTGGCCCGGGCTTGGCGCGGGTGGGCATTGCATTCCGGTGGACCCGGCCTTCCTACAAATGGAAGCGGCGCGGTCAGGCGCCCCATCCGTCCTGCTCGCGAAGGCTATGGCGCGCAACCGCGGGCGCGTGGCGCGCGTGCTGGCACAAATCCGCGCGCGGCTTGGCGATGATCTTGAAGGCAAGCGCGTGTTGGTGGCGGGCGTGACCTACAAACCCGATGTTGCGGATTTACGTGCCGCCGCACCGCTGCGCCTGCTGCGCTACTTGCATGACGCGCGGGCTGATCTTGCCTGGCATGATCCGGTGGTCGGCATTGCGCCCAAATCCCTGGCGCCAATGCCGCGCAGCGCGGCCCTGACAATGCCGGATGGCGCGCAGCCTGAGGCGATCATCCTCGGCACACCGCATCGCGCCTTTGACCTAGCGGCGATCACGCGCGCCGCGCCCTTGGCCTTTGACCCCTTCGGTATTCTGCCGGCAGGGCCGAGCGTTATCGTGGTCTGACCTTAAGCCCCGCCCTGCCATTCCGCCGGCGGCATGCTGCCCACCTGATCGGCGATGCGGCCATAATGTTCCGGGCGACGATGGCGTGCGAAATCGAAAATCGTCTTGCGCCCCAATTCGCATTTGCCGAGGTCCGCTTCCGCCACAATCAGCTCATCATCCCAGCTTGTCGCCTGCGCCATGATCTCCCCTTGCGGGTTCACAATGATGGAATGGCCGAACAGCTCATGCCCATCTTCCGTGCCGGCCTTGGCGGTTGCGACCGCGAAGCAGGAATTCTGGTAGCAGCCGGACTGGATGGACAAATGGCTATGGAACACCCGCAGATGGGGCGCCTCAAAGCCGCGATTTTCCATATTCAGTGACGGCGTATTGTAGCCGAGCATCACCAATTCCACCTGCTGCAACCCCATCACGCGCCAGGCTTCCGGCCAGCGGCGGTCATTGCAGATCATCATGCCAAAATTGACAGGCTGGCCCGCAACCGGCGCGCGGATCACGGGAAAGCCAAGATCACCCGGCTCAAAATAGCGCTTTTCCAGATGCTGCACATGGCGGACGGGGTCGAATTCCTTATGCCCCGGCAAATGCACCTTGCGGTATTTCAGCACAATTTCGCCAGATGGCAGCACGAAGACCGCGGTATTGAAGCGCCTGCCCTCCGGTGTTTTTTCGGCATAGCCCAGATGAAAGGCGATGCCGTATTTGCGCGCGGCTTCAAATAGTGGCGCGGTTTCATTGGAAGGGAGCGCGCTTTCATACCAATGATCCGCATTGGCGAGGTCTTCCTCATACCAGCGCGGGAAGAAGGTGGTCAGCGCCAATTCGGGAAAGACCACAACCTCAGCGCCGCGTTGATGCGCCTTTTCCAGCAGGCGGATCATGCGTCCCACGGCAACATCCCGGCCTTCGGCCTTTTGAAACGGCCCCAATTGTGCGGCGGCCAGAACAAGGGAACGGGTCATGGTCTTATCCTTTGATCGCTCTTAGAGGTTACCGGACCAATACTGCTACTTTCCAACACACTACTTCCCTTACTTTCCAACACACTACTTCCCTCAAAAAAGCGACAGGTTATTAATTTCGAAAATGCAATATAATTTATAAAAATGAACAGTGCCGCTAATAGAATCATGGTAGTGTAAGCAAGTGCTGATGTAAAAAGCAAAAAAAGTTTACTTTTTCCGTCTTTCCTGAAGCACCAAGCGTAGAACCGACCAGAAATCCAACCACCGATGCTTCCATTTGTTTCTCGGAACCACTTAAGCATCTGAGCCGTGCCAAAAACTTGAGACCACAGACCTGTTACCCCCGCATCTCGTCCTTACCTCATCCGCACAGTATCACGTCGCTTACTTATATATATGTGTGTGTTGGCCGTTCCGCCGGATCACGCCGGCGGCACTGCCCCCACCTGGTCAATCATGGCGCGATACCATTGCGGGCGGCGATGGGCGGCGAAGTTGAACATCTTCTCCTTCCCCTGGCGGCAGGCATCGAAATCCACATCGGCGACGATGATCTCATCACCCAGCGTCTTGGCTTCCGCCACCACGCGGCCATTTGGGTCCACAATCACTGAACCGCCAATCAGGCCCGAGCCATCCTCAACGCCCGCCTTGGCAACCGAAATTGCCCAGGTCGCGTTCATATAGGCATTGCCCTGCACCGCGAGTGTCGAATGGAAGGTCCGCAAGGACTGGTCTTCGCTATTGCCGCCCATCGGATCATAGGCGGCCGAGTTATAGCCAATCAGCATCAACTCAATGCCCTGCAAGCCATAGCAGCGCCAGGCTTCCGGCCAGCGGCGGTCATTGCAGATCAACATGCCAAGCACGGGCCGGCCCCAGGCATCTGGGCCGCGGAAGGCCGGGAAGCCAAGATCGCCATATTCAAAATAGCGCTTTTCCAATTGCTGGAAGCGATCACCGACGCGCGGTTCCACAGTGCCGGGCAGATGGATTTTGCGATACTTGCCAAGCACGCTGCCATCCGGTGCAACCGTGATCGACGTATTGTAGCGCCTGCCATGCGGCGTGAGTTCCGCATAGCCAAGATAAAAGCCAACACCCAAGGCGCGCGCGCGATCAAATAAAGGCTGCACGCGCGGATTGGGCATCTCACGCTCGAAATATCTATCCAGTTCAGCCTGATCAGTGAACAGCCAGCGCGGGAAGAAGGTGGTCAGCGGCAATTCTGGAAACACCACCATCTTCGCGCCCGCGGCGGCAGCTTGTTGCAGCAGCGCCACCATGCGCGCCAGGATCGCTTCCCGGCTGTCGGCTTTTTGGTTGGCGCCCATTTGGGCGCCGGCAAGGCGTAATACGCGTGTCATTGTTCAAGCTCCGGACGAATAGCCTCGACCACTGGGCGATAGCGCGCGGTCTCGGCGGCGATGAAGGCGGCGGCGCTGGCAGGCGAGCCAGGCGCGGAAGCGGTGATGCCGGATGCGGCAAGGCTGGCGCGGAAGGCAGGATCGGCAAGTGCTGCATTGGTCGCAGCCGAAAGCCGTTCCAGGATGGGCGCGGGCAGGGCAGGGGGCGCGAATACCGCGTGCCAAAGCACCGCTTCAAAACTGGCGAGGCCAAGCGCTTCGGCAACGGTAGGCACATCGGGTGCGGCGTCCAAACGCCGCGCTGTCGCCACCGCCAGCATGCGCGCCCGCCCACCTTGATGAAGTGGCAAGCCTCCGCCGAATGTATTCACTGCCAGCGCCAGCGTGCCGCCGACCAAATCATTCATCGCCGGCGCCGCGCCGCGATAGGGCACATGGGTAATGGTAACCCCGCCCGCCTGCTGCTTCAGCAATTCAGTGGCAAGATGCATGATGGTGCCACTGCCCGGAGAACCATAAGAAAGCGGTGGATTGGCCACGCGCGCAGCCGCCAGAAATTCCCGCAACGTCGCCGGGCGCGACGGATGCGCGAGCCAGCAAAGCGGCCCACCGCCCAATTCCGCAATGGTCGTAAAATCCCGCACCACATCAAATTGCGGCTGGCGCGTCACCAGCGGGTAAAGCGCATGGGTCGAAGCCGTGCCGAACAGGATCGTATAGCCATCGGCACGGGCGCGAGACACCTCAAGCGAGCCAATCGCACCGCCAGCACCGCCGCGATTTTCCGTCACCACCGGTTGGCCCAAATCGCGGCCCAGACGTTCAGCATAAAGTCGCGCATAGACATCGGTGGGACCACCGGCGGGGAAGGGGATGATCATGCGGATCGGGCGGGAGGGATAAACCTCCTGCGCCCGCACGCCGTCCGCGATCAGCGCCGCGCCAGCGCCAAACAGCGCGGCGCGGCGGCCAATCTCAAAGCGCGGCGTCACGCCAATTCTCAACCGCCGCATCGGGGTGGGAAGCAAGCCCGGCGGCCTTGATGCCCTCACACGCCGCGTGTTCGTCGCGGTCAGAGGCATCGCCGCTGACACCAACGGCGCCAATCACGGCGCCGGCGGCATTCAGGATCAGCACGCCACCCGGAACAGGGACAAAGCGGCCATCGGAAGCGGCGGCGACGGCGGCCTGAAAGGCAATACGTTCCTTCAAGCGGTCACGCAGAATACGGCTGCCAACCCCCATGCCAAGCGCAGCATAGGCTTTGCCACGCGCGATTTCGGCGCGCAGAATGCCCGAACCATCTTCGCGCTTTTGCACCACAACATGCCCGCCCGCATCCAGCACCACCACGGTCAGCGGCAGCATGCCCGCCGCGCGGCCAGTCGCCAGCGTGACATCGGCGATCTTATCGGCAGTCGCCAAAGGCAAATCCACCGCGAGGTGCTTTACATAATAATCTGCGGAATTCATCGCGTTTCTCCCTGCGAAAATCAAAGCCCTTCCATGGGCCAAGCGTCACGCGGCGGCAAGCCAGGGTTCAGAAAAACAAATCCTTGAAATCCTGCCGCGTGCCGCCAAACAGCCGCCAGGTCGCAATGGCGCCAATGCAAAGCCCAATGCCGGCGGCAATCGCCGGCACGGGATCAGGCAGGCCGCCCGCCCCCGTGGCGGCGGCGTTCAGCATCCCAAGCACAATGCCAACCGACCCCGCGATCATCGCCTGCACCAAGCCTGGCTTGCGCCGAGGCGGCGGCGCGGCGGGCTTGGAAGGGCGCGGCTGGCGCTTGATCCAATGCCCTTCCGGGCGCGGCTTTTCCTTATTCCCCGACATAGGTTTCCCGGTGTTGACGCGGCACGAAGCGCCCGGCGCCGGGCTTGGCCAAGACCTGCTTGCCATCCCAAATCTGCTTGCCCCGCAGCCAGGTGGCGGCAACGCGGCCCTTCACCTTCATGCCATCATAGGGCGACCATTTCGCATCTTCCTGGTCCTGAATGTCGCGCGCATCAAAGGTGAAATCACCTTCTTCCATGACCAGCAAATCAGCATCCGCGCCAACGCGCAGCGCACCCTTCTTCGGGTAAAGCCCATGGAAGCGCGCCGGGCGTTCGGCGCAGTAAAGCGCCATCAGGCTTGGTGACAGCCCGCGCTGCTTCAATAGCGAGAACATCACGGGGGCGAAGCTTTGCATGCCCGTCAGCCCCGCACCCACGGTGAAGATATCGCCCGTATAGGTCTTGCGGTCGCGCGGCCAAGGCGCGTGATCGGTGGAGACATAGGCAACCTGCCCCTTGGCAAAGGCGCCCCACATGCGTTCCACTTCATCCGCTGTGCGGAAGGGTGGGTTGCATTTGCCGAAGCCTTCCAGCCGGATGATGTCTTCTTCCGTCATGCATAGGTATTGCAGGCAGGCTTCGCCCGATGCCTTGCCGCCCATGCGGCGAAACACCTCGGCAATCTCAAAACCGCGCGCGAGCGATGAATGGGCGATATGCACATGCGCGCCGGTCTCAAGCCCGATTTCGAAAATCTCCAGATCCGCCATGGTTTCGCACAGCGGAGGACGGGTGCGGCAATGCCAGATGGGGGAGGTATTGCCGGCGGCCTTGGCTTCGTCAGTCAGGCGCACCACAATTTCTTGATCCTCATTATGCACGCCCACCATCAGCCCGGTCTTGGCGATTTCGCGAAAGGCCGCGACCATGGTCGGGTGGTCAATGCGTGGGAAGCGCACCGGGTCATATTCATAGGTGGAGAGCTTGAAGGAACAGGCGCCGGCTTCCGCGAGCCCCGCAATGGCATCCACGCCGCCCGATTTCAGGATGGTGCCGTAAAGCGCCATATCCACATGGGATAGGCGATTCACATACTCCACTTTTTCCTTGAAAATAAGCGCATCCGTCACCGGGCGCGGCACGTCATAGGGCATGTCAACGCAGGTGGTGACACCGCCGGCGGCAGCGGATTTCGACGCACCCTCAATCCCCGGCCACCCGCGTGAGGATGAGGTATGCATATGCCCATCCACCAAGCCCGGCATAACATAGCGCGCGCCGTAATCCTCGACCGATGTGGCAACCGGTGATGGCCCTTCACCAATGCCGGCAATCACTTCGCCGCGCGTCGCGATCCAGCCATTGGCCAGGATGCGATCGGGCAGCACAAGCGTGCCGCGAATGACGCGATCAAAAGGGGTGGTGGCGGGCATGGGATACTCCTGCGGATGCGTAAATACAGCCTTGCAACCTAAAGCAGCCGGGCGCCGCGGGCCAGGGCCGATGGCCCGAATTGCGCATCGGCAACCTCAAGCGCGAGGCTTGTCGCCTCATTCTCCCGCTCGGCATTCCAAGCCAGCGCCACACCAACGCCACGAATGGGGCCAGCGAGGATGCGGAAGGCAACGCCAGGCGGGTTAAGCCGTGCCATGCCTTCCGAGACCAGCGCCACACCCAATCCAGCGGCCACAAAGCCAAGCTGCGCCATGGCCGATCCCACTTCGCGCACCACGCGCGGCGTGAAGCCCGCCGCATGGCAGGCGGCTGTCATCGCGTCCGAATAGGCCGGGCTGATCGCGCGCGGCAGCATCAGCATGGGCGCTTCCGCGAGTGCCGCCAGCGGCAAAGGATCAGGCCATGCCAGGATCGGATGACCTTCTGGCAAAGCGGCGGCGAGCCTGTCTTCCCCCAAGGGCTTCAGCTTGATCGGCGCGCGATCACGATCGGCGCGGAGCAGCGCCAGATCAACTTCGCCACGGCGAAGCGCTTCCAAAGCCTCGGCGGTATCCATCTCCCGCACACCAATCGCGGCTTCCGGGCGTGCAGCCTGCATGGCGCGCACAATGGGGGGCAAATAGTCAAACAGCGCCGAGGTGACGCAGGCGATTGAAACCGGCGCGTGATGGCCCAAGCGCAATTCGCGCGCCAGGCTTTCAAGGTCTGCCGCATTGCCGGCGATGCGCCGCGCGAGTGGTAGCAACGCTTCCCCCTCTCGCGTGGGGCGCGCGCCTTTGCCGCTGCGCTCCAGTAGCTTCACGCCAAGTTCGCGTTCCAGCAATTGGATTTGCGCGGTCAGCGGCGGCTGCGAAATGCCAAGCCGCGCGGCGGCGCGGCCGAAATGACCTTCTTCGGCCACGGCCAGAAAATGCCCCAAGCGGCGGATCAGGCGAAAATCCATCTGATGTCCGATACTGTTTCGTCCATACGAAAAACCTATCAGCGCGCCACGTCAATTGGATTGGACGATGGCGCCGGATGGGCGCAGAAGAACACCCAGTCAGGCAAGCCGCCAACAACAAAGGGAGAAGCCCCAGATGAAACTCAACGCCGTAAAGGTTCACCCATCCAAGGCGCTATTGAAGCGCGAAGACCAACTGGCCTGGAAAATGGCCGGAGTCGCCGTGGACAAGGTCGCGGTCGAAAAGCCCGTGCAGGAGATGATCATCAACCGGATCATCGACAATGCCTCGGTCGCCATCGCCGCCATTAATCGCCGCCCCGTTGTCTCCGCCCGCGGCATGGCGCTTGGCCATGCGAAGAAGGCGGGTGGCGCGCAGGTGTTTGGCGTGAAATCTGCCACCACGGTTTCCCCGGAATGGGCGGCCTGGGCGAATGGCACCGCCGTGCGCGAATTGGATATGCACGACACTTTCCTCGCCGCCGATTACTCCCACCCCGGCGATAATATCCCGCCCGTGCTGGCGGTGGCGCAGGCCATGGGGAAATCCGGGCGCGATCTTATCCGTGGCCTGGCGACCGGTTATGAACTGCATATTGATCTGGTGCGCGCGATTTGCCTGCATGAACATAAGGTGGACCATATCGCCCATCTTTGCCCCGCCGCCGCAGCCGGGATCGGCACGCTGCTCGGCCTGAAGCAGGAAGTGGTTTTCCAATCCATTCAGCAGGCTTTGCATACCTCGATTTCTTTCCGCCAATCGCGCAAGGGCGAGATTTCATCCTGGAAGGCCTATGCGCCTGCCCATGCCGGCAAGCTTGCGGTGGAAGCCGTGGATCGCTGCATGCGCGGTGAAGGTGCGCCTTCACCGATTTATGAAGGTGAAGACAGCGTGATCGCCTGGGTGCTTGCCGGACGTTCCAACCGCAAGGATGTCTATGGCCCGGTCTATTACGAAGTGCCGCTGCCGGAAGCGGGCGAGCCCAAGCGCTCGATCCTTGATTCCTACACCAAGGAACACTCTGCCGAATACCAATCCCAGGCGCTGATTGACCTGGCCTTCCGCATGCGCGAGCAGATCGCGGATATGGAGGCGATTGAGAAGATCATCATCCATACCAGCCATCACACCCACTACGTGATCGGCACCGGGGCGAATGACCCGCAAAAGATGGACCCGAAGGCGAGCCGCGAGACGCTGGATCACTCCATCATGTATATCTTCGCGGTCGCGCTACAGGATGGCCGTTGGCACCATGTGGATAGCTACGCGCCGAAGCGGGCGGGCCGGGCTGATACCGTCAGGCTTTGGCACAAGGTCGAAAC
>CAIYMY010000103.1 GCA_903927465.1 uncultured Rhodospirillales bacterium
GGCGCCCTCAATGAAGAACGGACCGGTCATCGGATTGGGCCGGCTGGCGACGGTGATTTCCCGCGCATCCAGGCCGGACGCATCGATCGTGTCTGTCACCACGGTGTCGCCATCAGCGACGCGAAGGCAGGGTTCGGCGACGCCGATTGCGTTGAAATAGCGTGTGGGGTGAAAGCGGTGCTTGGCCATGGGCTTCCTGGGATATTTCGTTGAGATGGGCCGCTTGGTCCGCGCCAAGGCCCGCTGAAGGCACGTTAGGAACCTGGGCGCGCGGCGGTCAAGGCGCAGCGTAGACGAAGCCTTGGCGTCGATTACGACACAAGCCGATCTGGCGCTGGTGAAGGTGCCGGCGCGGGCGCCCGGGCTCCCCGATATCCGAAGCTCGGCTTCGGGCCACCGCACTAAAACGCCCCAGTTCAACCCCTGATTTCGGAAATCTTTCGGATAAGTTTCAGCCCATTCTCGGGACTTCGCCCCAGTGTCGGCGGCATTTTCCCCCTGCCGGAACAAGCCGGCTTTCAGGGGGTTCAGACCATGTATCACGAAATCACCTCGGCACTTCTGGGCCATGCGCTGCTTGGCGCGGTCTTGGCCATACTGGCCTTCGCCACCGCCTTTTGGCTTCTCCTGGCTTTCCGCTCGGCCCGCGTCGCCATTCGGGAGCTCTCAGAGCTCAATCAGTCGCTCCAGACCAGCCCTAGGCCCGTTGTTGAAGCCCGCGTGTCATGATTACTGCCGTCTTCCTGATGCACTTCTTCCTCTGCGGCCAGACGGAAATGTTCTGCGAGGAAGGCCGCATGACGCATCATTCCTGCACAGTGGCCGAGGCCTGGCTGCGCGCAGGGCTTCGCCCGGACCAGACGCTGCTGGTTTCCGCCTGTGAGGGCATTGACCAGCAAAACCCCATCACCGCCGCCGCCCTGCCGGAAGAAAGGGCGCTGCCCCAGCTCGCCGCCCGCGCGGCCGCGAAAGGGGGTGAGTGATGCCCCCGATCTCCCCCTGGCTCCGCCATCGCGGCTGGTTGGTCGTGCTGGGCGCCTTTCTTATCCAGGTTGTTGGCTTCGGCGCCATTTACTCAAGTTCTGCCTTCTCAGCGGAAATCGCCGCAAGCCTCGGCATGGATCGCGCGGATGCCGATTTGGTGATGGGGCTGAGCCTGGGCTTAAGCTTCCTGGTCAGCGCCATGAGCGGATCGCTGGCGGATCGCTTTGGGCCGCGCCTGCTTGCCGTGTGCGGCATGATCCTTGTTGCGTCCGGCTTGGCCCTGGCGGCGCTGGCGCAGAACATACCCACGCTTTTCCTGGGTTACGGGCTGCTTCTGGGGCTTGGGTTTGGCTTAGCCAATGTTCCGGCCATTGCCGCGGTGCAGCGCTGGTTCCTGGTTAAACGAGGCCTTGCCGCTGGCCTTGCCGCTGCGGGCATGGGGGTAGGTACCGTCCTGGTGCCGATCCTCAAGGACCTTCTCTCCGGCTTTGGCGATTGGCGCGCCATTTTCCTCTGCTGCGCCGCGCTCGCCATTCTGGTCGGCTTGGCCGGAGCGCTGTTGCTTGATGCGCAGCCTGAAAGACACGGCATGGGGCCGGATGGCACGCGGCTCAACCCGGCGCTCACCACGCTTCCGGCCGAGGGCCTAAGCCTTGGCCGGGCTTTGCGCAGCCGCAGATTCCAATACGCGCTGCTTGGAACGCTACTGGTTTCCATACCTGTCTCCGCGCCGCTGATGTTGTTGGTCGGCTCGGCAGAAGTAAGGGGTCTCAGCCATCAGCAGGCGATTGGGCTGCTCGGCTTGGTCGGCGCTGGTTCACTCTCTGGGCGTTTCATCCTGGGTGCCGCAGCGGATCGTCTTGGCCGGCGCTTTAGCTTCCTGGTCATCTGCTTTGCGCTTGGCCTTGCCATGTTTGGCTGGGCTGCGGCGCGAGATGCCTGGTCGCTTGGCGCCTTCGCCCTGGTCTATGGCGTGTTGCAGGGCAGCTTTGTCGCATTGCTGCCTGCCTTTGCCGCGGATAGCTTCGGTATCCGCGCAATCGGTGGCCTGATCGGCGCACTCTATACCAGCCGCAGCCTGGCCTTGTTGGCGGGCTTGCCATTGATGAGTGCCGGCATCGCCTTCTTCGGCGCTTATGAGGTTTCGGTAACACTTTGCGGCCTGGCCGGCTTGCTGGGCGCCTTCTTGCTTTGCTGGGCGCGGCCCGAAGCGTCTGGTAAGCGCAAGATTGCGCCGGCAAAGACCGGGCAACTTGCCCTCACGCTATGGCTGCTGCCGGTCCTTGGCCTTGGGACCGGCATGCTGGCGGCTTCGCCACGCGGTGCCGCGGCGGAAGCGCTGGTGCCAGATACCGCCAGCCGTGCCGAAAGCCTGCCCGTCACTCAGGCTAAGGGGGGCGCGCGGTCCTTCGCGGTGACGTTGGCCGATGGCTCAGCAATCTTCGACATGCCCGAAGCGGCTTCACGCCAGCCCCTGCCGGCTGTGCTGATTATTCATGATGCGTCCGGCGCTGATGGCCGCGCGGTGCCTTACGCGGAACACTTGCTCGGCGCCGACATTGTTGTGCTGGAATTGCGCGACCCCAGCCTGGAAGCCGCTGGGGCCGCGCTGGCAGCCCTGGCCGCTGACCCGCGCATCAACCCCGCAAAGCTTGGCGTGCTGGGCTTTGGGGAGGGGGCGCGCATGGCGCTCCACCTACCGGGTGCTGCGGCGCGCGCCCTGCTTTACCCCGGCTGCGCCAGCTTGCCCGCCGCGCGGAGAATGGCCACGAGGGCCGGGCCCACGCCGCTTCTGCAGCGCGTGGCCTGGACCCTGGAAGCGGGCATTCGGGACTTCATTGGCCCTGCAGAATATGCCTGGAACTACAATGTTTCGGGCGGGGCGCCGGGCTTTGCCCCCGCACATAAAGGCGCAGCCATCCAACTTATGCATGGCACGGAAGACCCGGCCAACCCTGAGAGCGCCTGCGCGGCCCTGGCCGAAACCCTGCGCGGACAAGGGGCGGAGGTTGAGCACCAGGAAATCCCTGGTGCTGGCTATGCCTGGGACTATCCGCAGCTTGGGTCAACGCGCGAGATACTGTTGCCCGCCCCTGGGATGCCAGAGCGCCTTGCCGTGCGCCCCTGGCCCGCCATGGCAGCGCAAAGCGCTGCGGCGGTGGCGGGCTTCTTTGCAATGAACCTGGCGCGGTGAAGCGAATTGCCGTGAAAATCACTGCAATGGCTTAGGTCGTGTGGACACTTATCTATCTTAACCACAGTATGGTGGCTGCGAGTGTTACGACGGCGAGGTAGTTTCTTGCGGTTTTTTCGTAACGCGTTGCGACGCGGCGGAATTGCTTTAGCCTGCTGAAGCAGCACTCGATCAAATGGCGCTGCGCGTAGAGATGCCTGTCAAAAGGATGCTTCTTCGCGCGGGA
>CAIYMY010000104.1 GCA_903927465.1 uncultured Rhodospirillales bacterium
ATTTTCATGTGATGTCAGTCCTTATAGGGGGCGAACCAGGAAAGCCCGGCGAGGGTTTCGCCGGCGGGGCGGTATTCGCAGCCAATCCAGCCACGGAAACCAAGCGCGTCAATGGTCTTGAAGACGAAGGGCCAATTCACCTCGCCCGTGCCGGGTTCATGCCGGCCGGGGGTATCGGCCACCTGCATATGGGCAATCAGCGGCAGGTGCTTTTCGACCCGCTTCACCACATCACCTTCCGTGATCTGGCAATGATACAGATCGAATTGCATGCCGAGCTTTTCCGGCCCCGCGGCAGCGATAATGGCCGCCGCCTGATCCGTGGTGTTCAGGAAAAACCCAGGGATATCTCGGTGATTGATGGGTTCAATGATGGGCTTCACACTCACCTTGGCGCATTCTTCCGCCGCATAGGCCAAGTTCGCGCCATAAACGGCGGTGAGTGTGTCATGCGCGACCCCCTCGGGCTTGAGGCCGGCCATGATGTGTAGCCGCGGGCAGGCCAGGGTGGTCGCGTATTCCAGGGCAAGCTTGATGCTATCCCGAAAGGCGGCCTGCTTGCCCGGGATGGCGGCCATGCCGCGTTCCCCCTTGGCGAAATCCCCTGCCGGCGCATTGAACAGCACCTGCTGCAAGCCATTATCCTTGAGCCGCGCGGCAATATCGGCGGCGGGATGTTCATAGGGGAATAGGAACTCCACCCCCTTGAAGCCCGCCTTCGCCGCGAGCGCGAAGCGGTCCAGGAAGGGGACCTCATTGAACATCATGGAAAGATTGGCGGCAAAGCGCGGCATGGGCTGGGTTCTCTTGGACGGAAAGGGGCAAGCTAAAGCAGTTTCGCTGTCGGGGAAATCTCCCCCTGGTCCGATCGCTGCTGTCGCTTCCCGACAGCAGCGTGAATCGGCCCAGCAAAGAAGCTGTCTTGTGGTGCTGGATCTGACCGCTGGGGCGGGAGGATCAGATTGAAGCGCACCACAAGACAAAACCCCTTCCCGGCGGGGGCCGGCGCCCCTATAGGCGTTACTCGGGCTTTAACAAAAAACGGGAGATTGGGATGCGAAAGCTGTTATGGGCCTCCGCGCTTGCCTGCGGGCTGGCGCTTGGCGGGACAAGTGCGGATGCGCGAACGGTGCGCTGGGCTGCCTCGGGCGACCCCAATACGCTCGACCCGCATAGCCAGAATGTGGGCACCGTCACCATGGTGCTGCAACAGGTCTATGACATGCTGATCAGCCGCACCCAGGAATTGGGCCTGGCGCCTGGCCTGGCGCTCCGCTGGGAACAGCAGGAGCCCAATCGCTGGCGCTTTTGGCTGCGCGACGGCGTGAAATTCCATGAGGGCGAAGCCTTCACCGCCGATGACGTGGTGTTCAGCGTGACTCGCGCTTTGGCGCCAACCTCCAATTACGGGATTTACGTGGATACGGTGGAACGCGCGGTTCAGGTGGAACCACTGGTGGTGGACCTGATTACCAAGCTGCCGGACCCGATCCTGCCCAACAAGATCGCGTCCGTCTTCATGATGTCGCGGAGCTGGTCCGAAAGGAATAATGCCCCGCGGCCACAAAATACCCGCCAGCGCGAAGAAATGCACACCGTCCGCAATACCAACGGCACCGGCGCCTTTCGCCTGACGGCGCGTGAGGCCGATGTGCGCACCGTGATGGTCCGCAACAATGATTGGTGGGGCTGGAAGGAAGAAGCCAGCCGCGAGGCGAATGTCACGGAAATCATCTTCCGCCCGATTGCATCTGACGCGACCCGCATCGCGGCCCTGCTTTCGGGTGAGGTTGATTTCGTGCTCGATCCGCCCTTGCAGGATTTGAACCGCCTGCGCCAAGCGCCGAATATCCGCGTGCTGGAAGGCCCGGAAGTGCGCACCATCTTCCTGGCGATGGATGTCTTCCGCGATGAATTGCTCTATTCCGATGTGAAGGGGCGCAATCCGATGAAGGATTTGCGCGTACGCCAGGCGCTTTACCACGCGATTGACATCCAGGCGATCAACCGCACCACCATGCGTGGCCAATCCGTGGTGACGGGCACTTTCTTTCCTTCGCAGGTCAATGGCTATGTGAAGGAAGAAGATGTGCGCCTGCCTTATGATGCGGCGCGCGCGCGGGCTTTGTTGGCGGAAGCCGGCTACCCCAATGGCTTTGAGATCACGCTGGATTGCCCGAATAATCGCTACATCAATGATGAGCAGATTTGCCAGGCGATTGTCGCGATGTGGGCGCGCATTGGTGTGCGGGCAAAGCTGAATGCCATGCCGCTGGCGCCTTTCTTTGCCAAAATCCAGCGCGATGACACATCTATCTATCTGTTGGGCTGGGGCGTGCCGACCTTGGATGCGCTTTATTCCTTCCAATCCCTGGTCGCGACCCGCAATGGCGCACAGGGCGATGGCATCTGGAATTACGGGCGCTATTCCAACCCGCGTATGGATGCGCTGATTGAGCGGATGAAGACGCAATCAGGTGAGCCACGCAATGAGGCGATCCGTGAGGCGTTGCGCATCTATCGCGAAGACGTGCCGCATATTCCGCTGCACCATCAGATGATCCCCTGGGCGATGCGGTCCAACCTGACCATCCCGCATATGGCCAATAACCAGCCCTATTTCCGCTGGGCCAAAATGAACTGATCCCCTCGCGCGGCGGGTCATCCGCCCGCCGCGCTTGGAGATTTTTTTGGTCGCATTTTCCGAGTCGCCAAGTGATTCCACTTGGCTTGAAAATGCTTACTGGAGTATCCTTTTTTGTTCGCCTTCATCATCTCCCGCATCTTGCAGGCCCTGCCTGTGATGCTGACCGTTGCGCTGATTTCCTTCGCCATGTTCGCCTATGTGGGCGATCCGGTGGCGATCATGCTCGGGCAGGATTTCACTGAGGCGCAGCGTCAGGCGCTGGTGCAGGATTTGGGGCTGGATAAACCCTTCTGGGTGCAATTCGGCACCTTCATTGGCAATGCGGTGCAGGGCGAATTTGGGCTTTCCTATCGCTTGTCGCGGCCTGTCGCGGATTTGATCGCGGAACGCGCGCCGGCCACGCTTGAGCTGGCCTTTTGTGCGGCATCGGTCGCGCTGCTGATCGGCGTGCCGATGGGGGTTTATACTGGGCTTTACCGCAATTCGTGGCTGTCGCGCTTTTTCCTGACCTTCAGCCTGATTGGTGTTTCACTGCCCGTCTTTCTGATTGGCATTTTGCTGATCCTGGTTTTTGCCGTTTGGCTCGGGATGCTGCCTTCCTTCGGGCGCGGCGATACGGTGAAGCTTGGCTGGTGGTCTACGGGATTCCTGACCTGGAGCGGCCTTAAGGCGCTGGTGCTGCCTTCCATCACACTCGGCCTGTTCCAATTGACCCTGATCATGCGCCTGGTGCGGGCCGAGATGCTGGAAGTGCTGCGCACGGATTACATCAAATTCGCCCGCGCGCGGGGCTTGCCCAATCGGGCGGTGCATTTCGGCCATGCGCTCAAGAATACG
>CAIYMY010000105.1 GCA_903927465.1 uncultured Rhodospirillales bacterium
AGCGGCGTCGCCCATTCGGGCTCGCGCCCGCCTTTGGCGGGCGTTAGCCTTTCCGCGAGTGCCAAAGTCAGTTCTGGTCCCTCACAGGAAGCGCGCATGAGGCGTCTGGCCCAGCAGATGCTGGCCCACCGCTTCAAAATGCGCGCTGCGGCCCTGCACCTGTTGGCTGACCGCATGGATGTCACGGAAGCGCCGCTCAAAGGGATTGTCTTCGAAAATCGCCGTGGAGCCGGCTTCCTGATAGACGGTTTCCACCACTTCACGGGACGTCTGGATAGCGAAGGTGGAAGCAAGACGAATCGAAACCCGCTCATCATTCGTCATTTCAAGACCGGCTTCCGCACGCTGCCAACATTCGCGCAGCGTCTCCAGAAGCAGGCTGCGCGCGGAACGCCAGCGCGCTTCGGAACGCGCCACCAGGCTTTGAATGACATGGCTTTCGCGCATTGGGCGTGTGGAGGCAGCCGGGGTTTTGTCAGACGCCAGCTTGATGAAGGCATCAAGCGTCCCGCGGCAAATGCCAAGCGCCACGCCGGCAAAGCCGGCCGCATAGGCATGCGTGCTGGTGAAATGATAAAGTGTGCCAGCGGTTTGCCGATTGATCGGCAAATCACGCTGCACCGTGTAATCATCCGGCACGAAAAGATCTGTCACTTCATAAGTGTCGCTGCCAGTGCCGCGCAGGCCCATCACGCGCCAATTATCGGTGATCTTGGGCACTTCGCGCTTGAATAGCATGGTGCGCTCAATCGGGTTGCCTTCCGCTTCGCCACGCAGCGACCCATCGCGTTCCACCACCTTGCAATGGCCGCCAAGCCAAGTGCAGTGCCGGCTGCCGCTGGCGAAATGCCATTTGCCGGTCACCATATAGCCGCCATCCACGACCACGGCGCGGGATTGCGGCCCCATGCCCCAGGCGAGCACGGCGCGCGGATCAGCGCCCCAGATTTCATAGGCAATTTCGGGTTTCAGATAGGCCGCCGCCATGGAACAGCCGGAAGCCTGCCCCACGCACCAGGCGGTGCTGGCATCGGCTGCGGCGATCACAATCTGCATCTGCACGAAATCATGCAGCGGCACTTCCTCACCCCGGAAGGCCTGCGGCAGCAGCGTGCGGAATAGCGCGGCACCATGCAGCGCATCCAGCAATTCCTTGGGCAAAGCGCGGTCGCGTTCGATTTGGTTCGACGAAGCTGCGATGATGTGCGCGATGCGCTTGGCACGCTCTACCGGGGCTTCGCCACCAAAATAGCGAGATTGGGTGATTTCCTGTGCAGCGCTCATGAAGCTTCCTCCCGCTTTCGGGCCGGCAGCCGCCATTGGACCAAGGCGCTGTCACGGCCCCGTGTAAATCAGTCGCCTGACCAAATACCGCCGAGGGTGATTTCTGTCAATTTAGGGCTTTCTTGTTGCCCTTGGCGCGAATCGGCCTAGATTAGCCACATTGGTCACCTGACCAAAGCCTGGAGCCCATGACCAGCCTGCTTGCCCCTATTGACCCTTCGGCCAGCGTCCGCAACCGCATCTTGGATGTGGCGCAGATGCTGTTTGCCGATCATGGCTATACGGGCGCCTCTACCCGCGCCATTGCGCTCGCCGCCGGGGTCAATCTGGCGCAGCTCCATTATTACTTCGGGTCCAAGCGGGATTTGTTTCGCGCCGCCTATATGCGCGGGGCAGAGCAGGTCACGGCGGCGCGGCGCCGGGCTTTGGAAGGCGCCAAGGCCACCTGGCCCGATGGCCGCGTGCCGCTGGATGTGCTGGTGCGCGCCTTCGTCTCGCCGTTCATGCTTAATGGCAAAACCCCCGAAGGCCGCGCCACCATGCGCATGCATGCCAGGCTGAATACGGAACCCGACGATATATCTCGGGAAGTACTGAGCACGGTTTATGACGACACCACGCTGGCTTATGTGGAAGCCTTCCGGCCCGTGCTGCCCCATTTGCCGCCCGAGGTTTTGTATTGGCGGCTTTATTTCATGATGGGGGCCTATCGCTACACCTTGCTGCGGTCTGGCCGGCTTGAAATGATGTCTGGCGGGGTTTGCGATTCGGGCGATTTTGACATGGCGGTGGAACAGATTCTGCCCTTCCTGTGCGCCGGGCTTTCCGCCCCGGCGCCGGCTGAACCTGCCCCACCTATTCCAGTAAAGCGCTGATTTTACTGGACGCTTATCTTCGACACCTGGATCACTTCCCGCCAGATCGGCACTTCGCGCGCGACACGGGCGCGGAGTTCCTCAGGCCCGCCGCCCACCACCGGGGCGCCGGCTTGGCGGTAGCGTTCCTGCACATCCGGGCGTTGCAGCACCTTCACCACCTCCCGCGCCAGAAATTCCACGATTGGCGCCGGAGTCGCTGCCGGGGCGAAAAGCGCCAGGAAGGTCTCGGAATTCGCATCCTTGATGCCGAGTTCTTCCTGGGTGGGCACATCGGGCAGATCGGCCGCGCGCGTCGCGCCAGTTTGCACAATGGCGCGCAATTCGCCTGAACGCAGCTGCGCCATGACCGAACCTTGCGCCGCGCTGATCACCTGGGTGGTGCCGGCCAAGGCGGCTTGCGTCGCGGGGCCAGCGCCGCTGAAGGGCACGTGCTGCATCTCAAACCCGGCGCGGAGCTTCAGTAACTCGCCCGCCAGATGCGGCGTGGTGCCGATTCCGGGGCTTGCATAGTTGAATTTGTCCGGGCTGGCCTTGGCCTGGACGATCAGATCCTGAAGTGAGGCAATGCCGCGATTGGGGCGCACCGCCAGCACATTGGGGGAGGCGCCAAGCGTGCTGATGGGCGCGAAATCCCGGAAGGGATCATAGGGCGGGTTTCGGTAAAGGCTGGGGTTCACCACAAAGGCGCTGGATGTGACCAGCAGCGTATAGCCATCCCCCGCCGCACGCGCGACATAGCCAATGCCGATATTGGCCCCGGCGCCGCCGCGATTTTCGATCACAACTGGCCGGCCGAGCGCCTCACTGAGCGGCGGGGCCAGGAGACGCGCCAGGATATCGGTGGCGCCACCAGGCGGGAAACTGACAGAAAGCGTGATGGCGCGTTCCGGAAAGGCGGCATGCGCGGGGCGCAGCGGCATAAGGGCAGCGGCGGCCCCGGCCAAAAGACCGGCGCGCCGGCTGAATTCGGGTGTCATGAGCAAGACGTTTCCTTCTTTTTTGGGCATGGCGCCGCTTATGGGCAAACCCTGCGATTGGCGGCAAAGCGATGTCAAGCAGGGCGGGCATGTGGGATTTGCGCAATTCAGGCGAAAGCGCGTGCAAAAATGCCGCTGGCTCGGTTGCGGTGCGGTAAACGCTATGGTAAGGCCCAGCCCGCGTCGGGAGACCGCCCGGCATAATTTTTTCGCGCAAGAAACAGGACCGGGAAAACCCGTGGCTGCCACAGACCAGACCATTGAAAAGGCCGCGCCTTTGGCGCCCAGCACTGTGGGCGTTGCCGCGCGCTATGCCAAGGCGCTTCTCGACCTTGCCGATGACAAGCGCGCGGCGGAAGCCGGTGCCGCTGATCGCATCGGGGCGGAGCTTGAAGCGCTATTCGCGCTGTGCCGCGACAATGCGGAGATGCGTAATTTCATTGCCGATCCGCGCTTCAACGCTGTCATCCAGCGTGACCGCATGTTCAAGATTTTGGACAGCGCCGGAATCACCGGTGAAGTGCGCAACCTGGTTGGCGTGCTGATCGCCAATCGGCGCCTTTCTGCGCTGCCTTCGGTGGCGCATGCCTTTGGCGCGCTGATCGCCGCACGGCGCGGCCAGCAGACCGCAGAAGTCACCACAGCCCACGCGCTGAATGACACGCAGCGCACGCAGATTGTCGCGCGGCTGACGGAAGCTGGCTATTCCAATGTTCGCCTGTCTGAGACAGTGGACAAATCCATCCTGGGTGGGCTGATCGTTCGGATTGGTTCCCGCCTTTACGATAATTCCATCAAATCCAAGTTGCAACGTTTGCAATACGCCATGAAGGGGGCTGCCTGACCATGGAAATCCGTCCGGCTGAAATTTCGGAAATCCTCAAGCAGCAGATCGCTGGCTTTGACTCTGAAGCGAATGTCGCTGAGGTTGGCACTGTGCTGACCGTGGGCGATGGCATCGCCCGCGTCTATGGTCTGCAGAATGTCATGGCTGGTGAGCTGGTGGATTTCCCAGCCTCCGGCGTGAAGGGCATGGCGCTGAACCTCGAAACCGACAATGTCGGCGTAGTGATCTTCGGCTCCGACCTTACGGTGAAGGAAGGCGATACGGTCAGCCGCACCGGGTCCATCGTGGATGTGCCCGTGGGAAAGGGTCTGCTGGGTCGCGTTGTGGATGGCCTCGGCAACCCGATTGACGGCAAAGGCCCGCTTACCGACGTGGTGCGGATGCGCGCCGAGGTGAAGGCGCCTGGCATCATCCCGCGCAAGTCAGTGCATGAGCCGATGCAGACCGGCATCAAGGCGATTGACGCCCTGATCCCGATTGGCCGTGGCCAGCGCGAGCTGATTATCGGTGACCGCCAGACCGGCAAGACCGCCGTTATTGTGGACACCATCATCAACCAGAAGACCATCAACGCCGGCGATGATGACTCGAAGAAACTTTATTGCATCTACGTCGCCATCGGTCAGAAGCGTTCCACCGTCGCCCAGTTGGTGAAGACGCTGGAAGAACAGGGCGCGCTGCAATATTCCATCATTGTCGCCGCCACCGCTTCCGACCCGGCGCCGATGCAGTTCCTGGCACCCTATACGGGTTGCACGATGGGTGAATACTTCCGCGACAATGGCATGCATGCCGTCATTTTCTATGATGATTTATCGAAGCAGGCGGTTGCCTATCGTCAGATGTCGCTGCTGCTGCGCCGTCCGCCGGGCCGCGAAGCCTATCCGGGTGACGTCTTCTACCTGCATTCGCGCCTGTTGGAGCGTGCGGCGAAGATGGGCGATGATGCTGGCAATGGTTCTCTGACGGCGTTGCCGGTCATTGAAACCCAGGCGGGTGACGTTTCGGCCTATATTCCGACGAACGTGATTTCGATCACGGATGGCCAGATCTTCCTGGAAACCGAATTGTTCTTCAAGGGCATCCGCCCTGCCGTGAACGTCGGTCTGTCCGTCTCGCGCGTTGGTTCTGCCGCGCAGATCAAGGCCATGAAGCAAGTGGCCGGTAAGATTAAGCTGGAACTGGCGCAGTACCGCGAAATGGCGGCCTTCGCACAGTTTTCGTCAGATTTGGATGCCTCCACTCAGGCGCTGCTCGCCCGTGGCGCGCGTTTGACCGAGCTGCTGAAGCAGCCGCAGTTCAAGCCGGTTGCGGTTGAAGATCAGGTGATTGCGATTTTCGCCGGTACGCGTGGTTATCTGGACCGTCTGCCGTTGAATAAGGTGGGTGAGTTTGAAAGCCGCCTGCTGAGCGACATGAAGGCGACCGCGCCGGATATCGTGACCAGCATTCGCAATGATCGTGAGATCAAGAAGGACACTGAAGCGAAGCTTATTGCCTTCCTCGACAGTTTCACCAAGTCTTTCGCCTGAGCCCGGGCCTGCGGGAGAGTAACCAATGCCCAGCCTGAAAAGTCTGCGTCTGCGGATCAATAGCGTGAAGTCCACGCGCAAGATCACGCAGGCGATGAAGATGGTAGCTGCCGCCAAGCTACGCCGTGCGCAGAGCCAGGCAGAAGCGGCACGCCCCTATGCTGATCGTATGGAGCGGATGCTGGCCTCGCTCGGTGCCTCGGTCGTCGGTTCGCCGGATGCGCCGAAGCTGCTGGTCGGCACGGGCGCCGATAAGGTGCATCTGCTGGTGGTGGTGACGGCCGAGCGCGGTCTTTGCGGTGGCTTCAACACCAATGTCGGCCGCTTCGCCCGCGCGCAGGTGCGCGCGCTGGAAGCGGAAGGCAAGACGGTGAAGATCATCACCGTTGGCCGCAAGGGCGCTGTCTATCTGAAGCGCGACTTTGCCAGCCGTTTCGTGATGGAATTCAGCTTCGCCAATAAGAAGCGCATTGGCTATGAAGACGCGTCAGAGGTCAGCGCCAAGATCAGCGAAATGCTGGATGCGGGCGCATTTGATGTGTGCACGCTGATCTATAACCGCTTCAAGAACGTGATCAGCCAAACCTCTGTGGGCCAGCAGCTGATTCCGACGCCTTTGCCTGAAGTGAAGGCCGAAAGCGGCGCGCTTTACGAGTTCGAACCGACGGAAGAAGAGATTTTGGCGCGGCTTTTGCCCCAAAATCTCGCTATCCAGATCTATCGCGCCCTGCTGGACAATGCCGCCGGTTTCTATGGCAGCCAGATGACTGCCATGGATAACGCCACGCGCAATGCGGGCGACATGATCAATAAGCTTACGCTGAATTACAACCGCACACGTCAAGCGAACATCACCCGAGAGCTGATCGAAATCATCTCCGGCGCTGAAGCGCTTTAAGAAGGAACTGCTGCCATGAAGAACAATGTTGGTCAGGTGACGCAGGTGCTTGGTGCCGTGGTGGACGTTCAGTTCCCCGCCGAGCTGCCCTCGATCATGAACGCGCTGACGCTGCAGATCGGCGAGCAGAAGCTC
>CAIYMY010000106.1 GCA_903927465.1 uncultured Rhodospirillales bacterium
AATTGGTGCGCGCCTTTGCATAATGGCAAGATCAGCGCAGAGGAAATGGCGGAAATCCGCAGCCGCTATGATCAGATTTTCAAGCGTTGCGAGGAAACCTTTTCCTGCTTTCTGCATACGCCCGATCCGCGCAATACCTTCGATGTCTCAGCCGCGGAACGCGAGGCGTTTCTGGAAAAGCTCTATTCCGAAAAGGGCTTCGGGATTTGGGTCGGCAATTTCAAGGATTTGCTGACCAATCGCGCGGCGAATGAGGAAGTGTCGCGTTTTGTCGCGAATAAAATCCGTCAGCGCGTGAAGGACCCGAAAGTGGCGGAGATGCTGATTCCAACGAATCACGGCTTCGGCACCAGGCGCGTGCCTTTGGAAACCTTCTATTTCGAATGCTACAACCAGCCGAATGTGACGCTGGTGGACAGCAAGGCAACACCGATCGAGCGCATTACGCCAACCGGCATCAAGACGAGCGAAGCCGAGTATGAATTCGACATTATCGTCTATGCCACTGGCTTTGACGCACTGCGTGGCGCTTTTGACCGGATTGAATTCCAGGGCGCGGATGGCGTGACGCTCAAGGAAATATGGCAGGATGGCGCGACTTCTCTGGTTGGCATGATGCAAAAAGGCATGCCGAATATGTTCATGCTGCTGGGCCCCCATACCGCGCTTGGCAATATTCCGCGTTCCATCGAATTCAATGTAGAATGGGTGAGCGATCTGCTGGGCTATGCGCAAGCCAAGCGCATTACGCGCGTGGAAGCGACTGAAGCAGCGATGGAAAAATGGATGGATCACGTCATGGAACTGGCCAAGGGCCTGCTTTCCATGGAAGTGGATTCCTGGATGACTGGCGTCAATCTGAATGTTGCGGGCAAGCAAAAGCGCATCGTCGCGCGCTATACTGGTAGCGCGCCAAGCTATCGCGCCTGGGCGAATGATATGGCGGCGCAGGGCTATGCCGGGATTACGCTGGAATAAGCGTTAAGTCAGGCATTGAAGGCAACGGAACCAAGCGCGGAAAGATCATAACCGCCAAGCCGCGCGGCGCGGGTCGCGAAGACCTCGCCGCGTGTGAAGGCCAGTAATTTCTGCACGGGATCGCTGAAGAAATGCCGGCGGTCCATCACCAGGTCAAAACGCTCGCGGAATAGCGGCAGGAAGGTAAGGCCGCGTGCGGCGGCTTCGGCACGAATGCCAAAGCCGACATCGGCGCGGCCTTCGGCGACGCTGGCGGCGACCTCATCTTCGGAAAGGGCAGGGCTTGGCAGGAAGCCGATCTGATCAAGGCGCAAGCCGGCTTCTGAAAGCAAATGTGTCAGCAACACATGGCTGCCGGCGCGCGGCTGGCGCCCGGCGACACGCAAGCCGGGCCTCGCCAAATCTGGGATGCCTGTCAGTACGCCAGGGTTGCCTTGCGGCAGGATCAAGCCTTGCTCTCGCCAGGCCCAAATAATGCCGACAAAGGCGCGCCCGGCCAGGAACTCACGTGCCGCGGGTTCGTTGAAGCTGTTGGTATCGGGATCAAGCAAATGGCTGGCGGCGACCAAAGCCTCGCCGGCGGCCAGCGCGATCAGCCCATCCAGGCTGCCGCCGCCGCGTAGCGCAAGCCCGCAGCCGGATTGCCGCGCCGCCCAATCGAGCAAAGGGTCATGGCTGCCGGCCAGGATGGGGGGCGGGTCCAGGCGTTGCGCGGCGCCGGCATCGGCCTGGGTGGCGAGCCAGCGTTCAAGCTGCCGACGCGGGAAAAGCCATTTGCCGCCAAGCTGCGCCGCCGGCAGCTTTTGTGCGCGCGCAAGCTCATAAAGCGAGCGTTCGGAAAGGCGGAGGAAGCGCGCTGCTTCCTTAAGTGTCAGGACATCCGGCATTTGCTGGCGAAATTCGGCAAATACCGGCACTTAGTCAAGTGCCACGGTGAATTGACGCAGCTTTCACCCATCCGCATTTAAGCCTGATACCGGGAGGATGGGGTGCAGGACCTTGCCAGCGCATTCACAACTGCTTTTGGCTTGATCCTTTCCCTGGACCCGGCGGTGCTTGCCATTGTGGCGCTGTCTTTGCGCGTCAGCCTTTCCGCGCTGCTATTGGCGGCGCTGATTGGCCTGCCGCTTGGGGCGCTTTTGGCGGTGGCGCGATTTCCGGGGCGGGGCAGCGTGATCACGCTGACCAATGCGCTGATGGGGCTGCCGCCGGTGGTGGTGGGGCTGCTGATTTATCTGTTGCTGTCGCGGTCCGGGCCGCTCGGTTCCTTCGGGTTGTTGTTCACGCCGGCCGCCATGATCCTGGCTCAGGCCGTGCTGATCACGCCCATTCTGGCGGCGCTGACGCGCCAGGTGCTGGAAGGCATGTGGGAAGAATATGCGGAACAGCTGCGGTCCTTCGGGGCGGGGCCGTGGCGCGCGGTGCCGACCCTGTTGTGGGATGGGCGCTTTCTGTTGCTGACGGTGCTGCTGGCGGGGTTTGGCCGTGCGGCGGCGGAAGTGGGCGCGGTGATGGTGGTGGGCGGCAATATTGAAGGCTTCACCCGCGTGATGACCACCGC
>CAIYMY010000107.1 GCA_903927465.1 uncultured Rhodospirillales bacterium
CTCTGGAAAATCCGAAATATTGAAAGTGACGATACAACTCGCCTTGCAGACGACCGCCGCCGCAAGCACATGCCGGTCATCTGGATCCGGCAAGTCCATGGCATTGATCAGTGGTTCATAGCCCGTGACCAAAGCGTCCAGAACCGCAGCATCCATCAACTGGCGGGTCCGCATGAGATCGGCACGCTGAAAGCTCGGCCGCTTTTCCAGCAGATTACGAATCCATTCGTCATGCACCCTGTCGCTCCATCGCGCCCGGAAAAGCTTTGTCTGGGCGAGAAACAGAATGAGGCTTCGCAGGCGTGCCCCATAAAAGACATTTGCATCAAAAAATGCTGTGAAGGTGGAAATCACGCGTCAATCCAGCTCCAGCCGGCGTGCCTCCGCAGCCATTTCCGCCAAGGCCAGTTTTCGCTTTTGGGCAGAAGCACGCTCATAGGCCAAAAGATCAGCAAAGCGCACACGGCGATGCCGCCCCACCATGCGGTGTGAAAGTTCATCTCGATCAATCAGGCCAATCAGGAAAGGCCGTGACACATTCAGGTAATCGGCAGCCTGCTGCGTGGTCAGTTCAGCATCATGCGGAATGACCGAAATAGGTCTCCGATCCGCCATGGCGTCGAGGACAGTGAGCACGACTTCCAGCGCACGCGCCGGCAAGGGGACAACCACATTGGGCTGTTCACGCAGTAAAAGCTGAACACCCTGACCAGCGCGCGCGGCGGGCGCTAGGCAGGCAGCGGCAGTCTTGGCGATGGCGGCCTCTGCCTCGTCAGCGACGATAGGCTCAGCCTGGTCAAGCAGGGCGAGCATGTGACCCTCCGTTATCCTTGGTTGGGCCACAATATACGAAATAAACGAATTAAACGCAACCAATAAAGAGACGCGAAGGAAAAGCCCCATGGCTGACGCCACCCGCCGCGTCTCGGTGCGCCTGTCCTTGGACGACGCCGCGCGCGTAAAACAGGAATTGCGTGAGGTTGGTGAGGCCGGCCAACGCTCCCTCGCGCGTATTGAGGGAGGGGCGGAGCGTGCCTCCCGGGCGCTGGATTTGCTGGATGTCGCGGTGCGCGGCGTGCAGATCGCGGGCCTGGCTGCCGGGCTGCGCGCGGTGGTGGTGGCCGGCGATGCGCTGACGCAATCCATGGGGCGGCTGAATACCGCGCTCGGCTCGGTTGAACGCGCCGGGGAAATCTATGACCGGCTCTATCAGGATAGCCTGCAAACCGGCGTCGCTGTGCGTGAAAGCGTGGACGCCTTCGCGCGGTTTTCCATCGCCGCGCGGGAGATTGGCGCCACTTCGGATCAGGTCGCAACGCTCGTCGGCGGCTTGCAGCGCATCGCCATTGCCTCGGGCGCCTCACAGCAGGAAATCTCCTCCGCCACCCAGCAGCTGGCCCAGGCCCTGGCTTCGGGCACGCTGCAAGGCGATGAACTGCGTTCTATCCTGGAAGGCCTGCCCACCCTTGCGCAGGCGCTCGCGCGCGAGCTTGGCGTTTCCATCGGTGAACTCCGCAAGCTCGGCTCCGAGGGCAAACTCACCGCCGATACGGTTTTCCCCGCGCTGCTGGGCGCCGTTGAAAAGCTGAATGGCGAATTTGAACGTGCGCCACTTTCGGTCGGGCGTGCCTTTGGGCAATTGACCGTCGCGACGGATCAATTCCTTGCCCGGCTGGATCAAGCCATCGGCCTTTCCAATACGCTGGCCCAGGCGCTGTCCGGCGCGGCGCGCGTGCTGGATGGCGTGCGGCGCGGCTCCGGCCTTTTGCTACCAACCGAGCAGGAGGCCGCGCGCCGGGCGGAGGCCGCGGCGCTCCGCGCACAAATCGCCCGGCTTGAGGCTGAAATCGAGGGCCAAAGCCAGCCCACCGAACCACGGCGCGGCACGATCCGCGGCGGCCTGGTCGGCACCGCGCAGCAACAGGCCGGCGTGGATCGCGCCGCCCGGCTGGAGGAATTGCGCCGCCAATATCAGGAACTCTCTGAGGAAATCACGCGCGGTGAACAGGCCGCCGGCGAACGGCAGCAGCGCGAGGCGGAAAGCGCCGCCGCCCAAGCCGCCGATGCGCGCCGCCGCCGCGCCGGTGCGGATGCCGAGGAATTGCGCCGCGCGCTCGATGACCGCTTTCGCATCAATAGCGAATATGAGGACCGCGTCCGCCGCCTACGTGAGGCTGGGGCCGCCGGTGGCATCACCGCCGCGGATCGCAGCCGGCTTGAAACCCTGGCGCTGCAAGAACGCGATGAGGCGCTGCGCCGCATTGAGGGCACCACGCGGCGTGTCGCTGCCATCCCGCCCGCTGATCGCGCGGCGGAACGAGAGGTGAATGATCTGCTACGCGAACGCGAAAGGCTGATCCTGGATAATGAGAATGCCTATGAACGCTATCAGCGCCGCCTGGAACGGCTTGGAGATCTGGCTGAGCGTGCCGAGCGCGCAGGCCGGCCCATCCCGACCGAGACCATCGCCCGCGAAGGCGAACGCGCGCTGAACGAATTGGAGGAGGCCGAGCAGCGCATCAAGCGCAGCACGGAAAACACCCGTGACGCGGCGCGGGAATTGGGCTTTGCCTTTTCCTCGGCCTTTGAGGACGCAATTGTGCGCGGCGCCAGGCTGTCTGAAGTGCTCAAGGGCCTCTTGCAGGACATGACGCGCATCATCGCCCGGCGCACCATCACGGAACCTTTGGGCAATGCGGCCTCGGCCGGGCTTTCCAGTATTGGTGCGGGAAATTGGCTGAATGATATCGGCACCGCCATTGGCGGCTTGTTCCGCGCCGATGGCGGCCCGGTGTCGGCGGGGCAGCCCTATATCGTTGGCGAACGCGGCCCGGAATGGTTTGTGCCAAACCAAGCCGGCACGGTGTTGCCCAACGGCAGCGCGCCGGGCGGCACCACCATCAATACCTCCATCGCGATTGATGCGCGCGGCGCTGATGCCGGGGTGGAGGCAAGGCTGCGCATTTTGGCCGGGCAGATTGCGCGGCAGTCATCCAGCATGACGCTGGACGCCATTCGGCGGGGCGGCAGCGCTTATGAAACAGTGCGGGGATAGCAGCCATGGTTGAATATGCCTGGCCCGAGATACTGCGCCCGACGCGGCTGACATTCTATCTGCAACACAATACCACGCGCTTTGTCTCGCCCATCACGCGCCAGGCGCAGGTGCTGCGGCGCGAAGGTGCGCGCTGGGTGGCGCAGGCGAGCTTTGATCCTTTGGACCGCGTCCGCGCGGGCATTCTGGAAGGGTTGCTGGCGGCGCTGGGCGGTTCGCTCAATACCGTCAGGATCTATGATTGGCGGCGGGAATTCCGCAGTGGCGATCCGCGCAGCCAGGGCCAGGTGCTAAGCGGTCCATTCTCCTTTGATGATGCGACGATCTTTACCGATGGCACCGGCTTTGTTGTGGGCTCCGGCAATCCCGCGCTGGCAACAGGCGCGCCGCGTGGGGCGCTATCGATCCAGACGCAGGGTTGGTATCCGAATGCCATCGCAATCGGTGCCGGCGATATGATCGGCCTTGCCGGGCGGCTCTATATCGCGACCGAGGCCATCACAGCATCCGGCACCGGCACTGCCACCATTCCGATCGCACCACCCTTGCGTGAGGCACTGCTGGTGAACCAGCCGCTGGTATTGACCAAGCCCACCGTGCCGATGCGCTTGGTGTCCGATGATGAGGCTGCCAATCCAACGCGGCCGGGGCGTTTCACGGCCATTACCATCCGGCTTGAGGAGGCGTTGTAATGTCAGGCAGCACCCCATCGCCGCGCCTCACCCCCGCGGCCATTGCGGCGGCGGCATCACCCATCGCGGCCCCTGTTGTGCTGGTGGAGCTTGATTTCGCCTCGGGCTTTTTTCGGGCCTGGACGGGGATTGGGCCATTGCATTGGGCGGGCAAGGTGTTTGAGGGGCTGGGCGCCATTGGTGCCGTCAGTGAGATTGAGGAAACCGTCGAATTGCGCGCGGTGCGGTTGACCCTTTCACTTTCACCCGTGCCGCAGGATGTGGTGGATATTGCTTTGGCGGAGCGCAGCTTTCGCCTGCGCCCGGCGCGGCTTTGGGGCGTGCTGCTGGATGCCGAGGGCGCTTTTGTCGCCGATCCATTCCCGCTTTGGGCGGGGCTGATGGATGTGATGGAAGTGACGGATGGTGCGGAGGCGCGTATTTCGCTGACCTGCGAAAGTCGCCTGGTTGATTTGGAACGCGCCGAGGTGCGTCGCTACACGGATGCGGACCAGCAGGCGGAATATCAGGGCGACAGGTTTTTCGAATATGTGCCCGCCTTGCAGGAGGTGGAAATCCGGCTGCCGGCGCAGTGATGCGGCGGGGGATTTGGTACCCACCCTCACATAAAAATCAAATCAGGCAGCTTCATTCATGGCGCGTCGTGCGGCGCGTGCCAGAAAGGCGCTGCGGCTTAGCCCTTGGCGTCCAGCTTCCTTGTCCACCTCGGCCAGCACGTCCTCCGGCAGGGTGATATTCACGCGCACGGCGCGGGCGTGCCGCGCTGGTGCCTTGACCAGAAAAGCCACCGCCTCGCGATGCGCGCGTTCCGCCATTACCGTTTCCAGGGTTGAAGCTACGGGGGTGGTTTCACCATCCTCGATCATGCCTTCGATATGCAAAGCAAGCGCTTCAGCCGCTGCCGCGCGTGCCTCATCAAGCGTTGTCCCGGCAGAAATGCAGCCTGGAAAATCCGGGAAGGAAACGCCGTAGTCACTGTCGGGTTCCTTATGGATCAGGGCGATGTATTCCGACATGGTGGTCCCTCCATCCTGAGGCCGGCTTGTCGCGCGATGCTGCGCAGGGTTCCGAGCGGCAAATCGCGCTTGGGGTGCGGCACCGTCACCCGCCCCGGCCTGGACGGGTGCTTGAACTGCACGTGACTGCCCTTTTGGGCGACTTGCACCCAGCCATTGGCTTTGAGCGCCCGAATGACGTCTCGGCTGTTCATATGCGTATTTATACACACTGGACGCGCAGTTCAAGAAGGCCCTGTCCCCATGGCCCCAACCGACGAGCCTGCCCCGCTGGCAGCCGCGCAACGCCGAGCGGATTGGGCAATGCGGTTGGCGGCGGTGCTGTCGGCGGCGGAAGTGCGTCCCTTTGATGCGCGGCACTGGAACTGCGCCAGTTTTGCCATTGCCGCTGTTGAGGCTGTCACTGGCAACAAGCCCAGCGTGAAGATCCTGCCCTGCCTTGCGGCCTCGGCCGATAGCGCTGGCTTTCCGCGCATCGTGCCGGCCTTTGCGCGGGCGGGCGATATCGTCCTTGCCGGCGATCCACCGCGCCTTGGCGTGGTCGTCGAAGCCGGGCGCGCGGCCTTTGTCGGCACGCATGGCCTGACCACGGCGGCAATCACCGAATGCAATACTGCCTGGAGGATCGGTTGATATGCCCTTCGCCATCCCGATCATCGCCGTCGCCGTTGGTGCGGTGGCCTCTGCCGCTGTCGGTGGCGGAATCATCGGCGCTTTGGTTGGTGCTGGCACTGCCTTTGCCATCACCAGCGTTGGCGGTTCCGTCTTTCCCTCGCGCCCACCCTCCGCCCCCGCTATTCCCAGCCGCGCGGTCGATAATGCCACCGCCCCGGGCGCGGGGCGCACGCAATCCGTCCGCCAGCCACTTACAGAACACCAGATCGTCTTTGGCCGCTGCAAGGTCGGCGGGCCCATCGTGTTCATCCATTCGGCCACCGATGATCAGGGCCGCGCCGATGGGTATTTCTACGCCGTCGTCGTGCTCGCCGCGCATCGCGTGCAGTCCATCAACGATGTCTGGCTGGGTGATACGCTGGCGACGGACGCGAAGTACAATGGGCTGGTGCGGATTGATCGCCATCTGGGCGCGGCGGACCAAGCCGCTAATGCAAATCTGATCGCCGAGACAGCCGGAAAATGGACCGCCAATCATCGTGGCCGCGGACGCGCCTATGTCGCAGTGAGGCTTAAAATCACCGCCCAGGCCTTTCCCTCTGGCCCGCCCAATATCGCGGCGCTGGTGCAGGGCGCGAATAGCATTCTGGACCCGCGCAGCAATACCACCGGCTGGACAGACAATCCCGCGCTCTGCCTTGCCTGGTATCTCACCGCGCCCTTTGGCTGGAAGGCATCCTGGGATGATATCGACATCCCCGCCTTAATCGCCGCCGCCAATATCTGCGACGAACTGATCGGCACCCGCGCGGGCGTCTATGAAAAGCGCTATACGGTCAATGGCCGTGTCTCCCTTGGCGAGGGAAAGATTGCCATAACCCGCAAGCTGGTGGCTGCCATGGCGGGCGCGCTGGTGGTCTCGGGCGGGCGATTCTTTATTCATGCCGGTGGTCCCGCGCTGCCTGTGACCACGCTCAATGCCAATGCGCTGCGCGGCGATGTGACCATCCAGGGCAGCAGGCCACGCCGGGACCTCTTTAACGGTGTGCGCGCCGTGTATGTGGACCCTGCAAAAAACTGGCAGCCGACCGATGCGCCGCCCTTGCTGGCCGCGAACTACGTGGCCGAGGATGGGGGCGAGGCGATTTATCGCAGCATGGAATTTCCGCTGACGACGTCGGTCGCAACCGTGCAGCGCATCATGAAGGCCGAATTGGAACGCAATCGCCGCCAGCGTGAAGTAGCCTTTCCGGCAAATCTCTCCGCGCTGCGGCTGCGGCCCTGGGATAGTGTGACGCTGGCGCTGGATCGGCTGGGGCCATTTCCCGCGCGGGTGACGGGCTGGCGCCTTGCGCCCGATGGTGGCGTGGATCTGACGCTGGCCGAGGAGGATCCCGCGATTTGGGATTGGGACCCGGCCGTGGATGAACGCGCGACGGGCGATAGCCCATCGGTGGTGCTGCCCAATCCGGGCGTGATTGCCGCGCCGGCGACGATCAATGTGGAGACACCGGCGAGTGTCAGCTTTGCCACAATGGCGCTTTCCTGGGCGGCGGTCGGCAGTGCCTATCTGTCCGGCTATGAACTGGAATTCCGCCCGGCCTCTGTGGCGGCCTGGCAGGGCTATGGCGGCGCGCTGAGTGCCACGGCGGCCTCTATCGCCACCAGCGAGCCAACGGCGTTCCGCCTGCGCGCCGTGGCCCGCAGTGGCGCGGTTTCCGGTTGGCAGGAGGCCGCCATTCCAGGCGGCGTCACCGCCCTTGCAGCACTTGGCATCGCGGGCGGTATCCGGCTTTCGGGAATTCTCCCGCCCGAGGTCACGCGGTTGCAGGTGTTTGAGGCGAGCAGCGCCAATCTTGCCCAGGCCGTGAAGCTTCCCACGGAGCCTACCGCGCAGCCCTGGGATCGTACCGGGCTCAGTGTTGGAGCTGCCCGCTGGTATTGGCTGCGGTCTGTCTCGGCCGAGGGCAATGTCTCCGCGCTGATCGGGCCAGTCACCGCTACCGCAATCTAGGGGCGCTGCCATGGGCAGCTTTGTATGCGTTGGTAAGCCTCCATCGCAGGTTGAAGGTCGCTGCGGATTGTGGCGAGGACGGGGGCATAGGGGACAGAATTCGCTATCAGCGAAATTTCACTTGCCTTAGTTTTCGCTATCAGCGAAAACTCTGCCCATGGTGCTGTTGCTCTCCCCCGCCGCATTGAAGGCCCTGATGGGCATGCCAAAACGGGAGCGAGCACAACTCAAGGCGCGGCTAGACGCGATTGCCGCCGCACCAGGCGAACAGCACGCCAGCGTCACGGCGCTCCAGGGAGAACCGCGAGGGCGGTTCAGGGTTCGCCAGGGTGATTACCGCGCCGTGTTTCGTATTGATGGAGAAGATGTGGTCGTGGACCGCATCGGCCACCGTCGGGAGGTTTATGAGCGATGAATCATTTCAGGCCTTTGGCCGAAACCCCGGAGACCGTGACGCTTTCGCGTCGCGATTACGAGGCGCTGATTGCTGCTGCGGAAGATCGCATTGATCATCAGGCGATCGATGAGCAGGAAGCACGGGAAGCAGCACTCGGCAAAGATGCTGCGCGCGCTGATTATCTGCCGGGCCCGCTGGTAGACCGGCTACTCGCCGGGGAAAGCGCAATCCGTATTTGGCGCGAGCATCGCGGGCTCACACTGACGGCACTAGCAGGGATGGCGAGCGTTTCGGTGAGCTATCTCTCGGAGATTGAGAGTGGCCGAAAGCCGGGCAGCGCTGCGGCGTTACGCGCTGTTGCCAATGCTCTGCGCGTACCGATGGAGAACCTGACTTAAGCACCATCGCAATCTAGGATCGTATCCATGGCCGCACGCATCGATGATCTGCTGGTGCTGGGGCAGAATATCTCGAAGACCGATCTGGCAAAATATCTGCGCGACCGTGAAGCGGTCCTGCCCTTTGACTTTGGCGGGCTTGGCGATGGCGCGGCGAATGATCGCGCTGCCATCCAGGCCTGTTTTGATCGCGCCGCGGCGGATAAGAAATTCGCCGTCATCCCGCCCGGTATCTGGCGCGTGGATGCCGGTGTTGTGCTCGGCGGCGGGGCGCGCGGGCTGATCATGCAGGGGATAATCCAGTACACCGGCGCCACTAATGCGCCTGCCACCGTGCTGACGCTGGGTGATGGCGGCACCACGCGCAATGGCGAAAAGCTCTACCTCGGCCTGCAGGTGACGCGGCAGATCCAATCCGATTGGGTCAGTGAGGCTGATATCGGCATCCTGGCGCGCAATCTGGATTCCTCGCTGCTTGATCTCCGCCTGGTGTCCGGGTTTACCATTGGGCTGCGCACCCTTGGCGATGGGCGGGGCTTTGAGGATAGCACGCTGCTGTTGGGACGTATCCTCAACAACCGCTACGGGCTTGATGCGCATGCCGCGACGGCGACGGCCTGGAATACCTCCATCCGCTATTATGGCGGGCATTTCGCCTGCGGCACCGGGATTAATCCGGCACTCGATCGTTTTGGCGTGCGTTTCTCGCGCGGTGCCGCGGATGCCTATAACAACCACAATCGCCATGTCTTTGACGCGCCGAATTTCGAGCTGCGCCAGCTTGACCCGAATATCGCCATTCCCTTTTTGAATGAGACAAATGGCACAGCCATCATCGCCCGCAACATGCGGATGGAGGGCTGTTCCCCCTTTGCCGCGCGCCACACCGCCGCCGCCACCGATTGCGAATATGATGTGGCCTGGGCGCAGAGCTATGCGATTGGCGTGGACTACACCCCAAGTGCAACCCGCGCCGGCAATGCCGTATTCAACCGCCACCGCGCACCAACATCGCGCCTCACGCGGCTGCTCGCGCATATCCCGAATATCCGCGCCGCCGCGTTTTGGCAGAGCAGCACGGAGATTGGTGTGGAGGGCGCCTGCATCATGGCCACCTCCACCACCGCTGAGACCAGCATGACGGCGCTGTCCTGGAATGGGCTGAATGGCATCACGCCGACCGCGCGGGGCCTGTTGCTGAACTCCAATCGCGGCATCGGCTTTGTAGTGCAAACCACCCATGCCAAGGAATTCGCGCTGGCGCATTGGCTGGTAGGCGGTGCTGATGGCGGGCGGCTTTGTCTGCGCTGCTTTGATGGCGCCGGCATTGTGCGAGAGAACATCGCCGGCGATGCGCTGGCATCGGGCACGACGCTCCAATGGGCGCCGACTTCCAAAACCTGGCAAGCCGGCGCGGTGATGCAGGAGAGCGACCTCAATCGCCGCCAGACGGTGCGCTTTGGGCCGGAGGTGACCTTTGCGCAAATCGGGATCATCGGCTTTGACGGGCAGATTGAGGTGGAGGCGCTCCGTCTTTACGGCCTGCCGGAGGATGCGCCGGCAATCCTGTTCGGCTGCCCCGCGCTGCCCGCGGGTGGCAGGACGCTGATGTTCTCCGCCAGTTGGGATTTGCCGAGCATGTCACCCGGGGCGACGAGCAATGCGGATGTGACGGTGCCCGGAGCGCGGCGGGGGGATTTCGCGGATGCATCGCTTGATACCAGCAGCATTGCCTTTGTGCTGGATTGCCATGTCTGGTCGAATGACAAGGTGCGCGTGACAGCGCGGAATGTGAGCCTTTCCACTGTGGATCTGCCTGCGGCGGCGCTGCATGTGCAGGTGGTAAAGCGACGGGTGGGATGAAAAGATACACCACCTCAGCCAACCGCCATTCCCTCATCAAGTGAAGTACTGGCCACGATGGTCTGGAATTCCTCCGTCAAATCCGCATGATGGCGGCGCAGATAGCTCCCCACTGCCTTGTTGCCCATCAGCTTGGCGACATAGCCGCGCGCCACGACAAGGCTCAGCACATCCGTATTGTAAGAAGACTCAATCGCCCGGAACCGCGACTGCACCAGCGACATCTCCTGCTCCATTCGCGCCATCTGCTCCGCCGATAGGCCGCCGATTTTCTTCGGGCGTTCGGGTTCCACCAGCTGCGCCTGGGGCGTGGCAGCCAAGAGCGCCTGCGCATAGCTTCGCGAGAAATTGCGCAGGCTGCACATGAGCTCCGCACATTCAATCTGCCGTGCCGGCTTCATTTTTTTCAATTGATGGGTGAGCTTCATGGAAAACTGCTGGTCCTTCAGCAGTTCCACCACCTCAGGGCAGATACCATCCAACAAATCCCGCTTTTGTCGGATGGTCCCGATATTGACATCCAGGGCGCGTGCTAAATTCCCCTCCTTCACACCGCGTTCCAAGGCGCGCAGGATCATGAAATGTTCCTGGATGGTCGCCAGCCGATTGACGCGTCGGTTATAGGTAAAGCCCTCATCATCGCGCGCGACAATGCAGGCAATGCGCTCCCATCCCAGATCGTGCGCAATTCTCAGCCGCACATGCCCATCCAGGATCATATGCATGCGCGTCTTGGCATCGCCCGGCGTGATGGAGAGCGGCTCAATCAGCCCGACCTCCTTCATGGAAGCCTTGATCTGAATGTATTTCCGCAAGCGGGCGAGGTCCTTGGGCAGGCTGCGCGTGGGCAATAGCCGCTCAAGCGGCAGATCCAGAACCTTCTCCTCAAAGGCACTCGGTAGCTTCATGCGCGCCCCATGCCGCGAATGCGGTCCTCAAGCTGTCGCGGTTGGCTGGAAAGCCCCTCCGCCCGCAACAGGTTCACGAAATTCTCATCGCCAAGCAGATTGCTCATGGCCGCAACAATGAAGGCCATGCGCTGCTGCACCAGATCTGATTTGCGGATCAGCATTTTTTGGCGCTGCACTTCCTGATTATAGGCCCGCACCAGCGCCGAGGAAGAAAGCCGCGGCCCCGAACGAGTGTGCCGTTTGCCAAAATTCTTCCCCAAAAGCTGACGTTTCTCGATAATGCGTCGCGCGGTCAGCAGCTTTCGGCCCCGCAGCTGGCCGCTTTCGTAACTGGCCTGCAGCACCTCCTGAATCTGGCCATCAGCCGAACTCGCAATCTTGACCGCCACATGCAGCGGCACCCGGCCAGATTCGACCGCCGTGATCAGTCGGTCCTCCCCTTGATCCAGTAAGGTCAGGATACCCCTGACCCAAGTGAGGTCCTGCGCGGTCTTGCGCGCGATGGTCGCCACGTCATAGCCGCGCTGGCGCAGATTGCGGATGGTCTCGATCTGCTCGGTCGCCGGCGTCTGACGCCGCGCGATGTTCTCAAC
>CAIYMY010000108.1 GCA_903927465.1 uncultured Rhodospirillales bacterium
AAACTCTATGCGGGCGGCTTTGCGCGCCCGGCATTGGTAGTGGGGAAATTGCAGAAGGGTGCAACAATTTTTTCTTTGTTGCGCAACGGAAAGCCCTGGATGCCTGCGGGGAGTGTGGCGTAAATGCCGCGTTTAAGCGTAACCGATATCGCGAAACATGCGGGGGTTCACAAGTCCACGGTGTCGCGCCAGGTGGCGGCGCACGGGCTTCGCGGCGCTGACGGCAAGGTTGATCTGGATGCGTACCTCACGCTCCGCGAATCGGGCCTTGATCCGCTGCTGCAAACCACGGGCCGCGCCGCGCAGCCTACCGGCGATGCAGAAACCGGTCTGGCCGCGCAGCGCGAACGCAAAATGAAGGCTGATGCTGAGCTGGCGGAACTGGAACTTGGGCGCCAGAAGGGCAAGCTGCTGGAAGCCGACCGCGTTGAAGCCGAACAGGAAGACATGCTCCGCAAGCTGCGCGACCGGCTGCTGCAAGTGCCCCAGGAAGTGGCGGCTGATTGCGCCAGGTTGGGTGATGAAATCGCCATTCAGAAGACCCTCACGCAGGCTATTCGCCGCGCGCTTGATGGCTTGGCTGAGGAAATGAGTAAGGAAGATGTTCCAAGCGCTGCCTGATCCGGCCATCATTCTACGCCGGGCCTGGTCGCGCGGGCTTGCTTCCCCGCCCGAGCGCTTGGTTTCTGCCTGGGCCGATTCGAACCGCGTCCTTGGCCCCGAAGAGGGCCCATTCCCTGGTCGCTGGCGTACTGACCGCGTACCCTATCTGCGCGACGTGATGGATGCGCTAAGCTTAGCCCACCCTGCCCGGCGGGTGACGCTGATGGCTAGTGCCCAGGTCGGCAAGACAATGGCCCTGCTGAATCTGGCCGGGCAGATTATCTCGGAAACGCCAACCACGGTTCTTTGGGTTCTGCCCAGCCTGGATGAAGCGCAGAAGTTCAACCGCGACAAGCTGGAACCGATGCTGGCCAATTCGCCGGCAGTCGCAGCCAAGGTAAAAGCACTGGTGAGCCGGGATGAAACCGGTTCCACCACCAAGCGTAAAAACTTCCCCGGCGGGAACATAGACCTTACCGGCGCCAATTCTTCTAAGGGCCTGCAGATGGTCACCAAGCGCGTGATCCTGCTTGATGAAATCTCGGAATTCCCGATGGATGTGGACGGGCGCGGCGACCCGGTTGCCATGGCCGAAGCCCGCGCCATCGCCTGGACGGGGCGGGAGAAAATCGCCGCGGCATCCACGCCCGGCATCAAGGGGCAGTGCCGCATATCGGCGCGGTATGAAGATGGCAGCGCCGGCCGCTTCCATGTGGCTTGTCCTGACTGCGCCGCGAAGCAGCCGCTGGTGTTTGAGAATTTGCGCTGGCCCAAGGGTGAGCCAAGCGCCGCGCTGTATCACTGCACCGCTTGCGGTTCGGGGATCGAACATCGCCACAAGGCTGCCATGCTGGCCGCCGGTGAATGGGTGCATGAACGGCCGGAGCTGCTGGTGCATCACGCCAGCTTTGCTCTGAACGCGCTTTATTCGCCTTTCGTATCTTGGGCTTGGGTGGCGGAACAGCGTGAACGCAGCCAGGATGATCCGCTGCTGGATAAGGTTTTCACGCAGCAGGTGTTGGGCCTGCCTTATGAGCCCCGCTATGATTTGCCAAGCCATGAATTGCTTTGGCGCCGGCGCGAACCCTACCCGCCGCGGCGCATTCCGCCCGGCGTGCTGTTCCTGACTGGCGCGGTTGACGTCCAGGGGGATCGGTTGGAATGGGGCGTGTACGGATGGGACCGCAACCTATCATCCTGGTGGATTGATGGCGGCATTCTGGAAGGCGACCCCGCGCTCGATCCAGTGTGGCTGGCCTTGGATGAGGTGATCGGCAAGCGCTACCGCGATGCCTGGGGGCGCGAATGGGCGCCAATTTCATACGGGATTGATTCTGGCTATCTGCCTCAGCGCGTTTATTCCTACGCCCGCCGCCACGCCGCCGGCCGCGATCCGCGCATTCTGGCGCTGGATGGCCGCGCGAAATGGGGTGAACCGCCGCTTGGCATGCCAAAGCCTCAAGATGTGGATTACAACGGCAAGAAAATCGGATCGGTCCTGCTTTGGCCGGTCGGCACTTGGGATTTGAAGACGGAAGTGGCAGCGGCGCTCAGGCTCACGGAGATGGGGCCCGATGCTACCGGCGCCTGGCCGAAAGGTGCCGCGCATTTTCCGCAAGCCTTGGACCTTGGGTTTTTCGAGCAGATCACCGCTGAAGCCTGCGTTGAAATCGGCAACCGCGCCGGGTTCACCAGGCGAGAATGGCGCAAGGTGCGGCCCCGCAATGAACAATGGGACATTGCCATTTATGCCCGGGCCCTGGCGCGGCATGAAACCGCGAACCTGACGGATGCGCATTGGGAAAGGCTGATCGCTGAGCGGGTTGGAAAGCCCGAAGACGCGCAGGCCGATATGATAGCCCTTTGGCAGCCTGACCTTAAAACCTTGGCTGGTGCTGAAGTGCCGCCAGAACCGAAACCGCAACCCGCACCGCCGCCCCCCAAAAGCGGCGGCTGGTTCGAAAAACGTGAAAGCTGGATTTGATGGCAACGCAAGCTGATGTGGATGCGCTGATCATGGCTATCGCGAGCAATGTGGCCGAGGTGCGCTTTTCCGATGGGCGGTCTGTGAAGTATCGCAGTATTGGGGAAATGCGTGATGCGCTTGGCGTTTTGCGGCAGGAAATGACCACGGTGCCGTTCAACCGCACCACCTTGTCCAGCTTCAGCAGGGCTTGAATTAGATGTGGATTGACCGCCTGCTTGCCAGCCTTGCGCCGGAAGCCGCGCTGCGCCGCGCGCGTGCGCGGCTAGCGCTGCATAACATTCAGGCGGCTTATGATGGTGCGCGCCGGAGTCGCCGCACGGCGAATTGGAATGCAGGCAGCGCTGGGCCGAAAACTGAAGTTGAAGTCGGGCTCAAGCTGCTGCGCGACAGATCGCGCGACTTGGTGCGCAATAACGCTT
>CAIYMY010000109.1 GCA_903927465.1 uncultured Rhodospirillales bacterium
ATGCCATAGGGGTCGAGCCCCATATCGCCGGCCTTCAGCATCAGGTCGCGCGCCATTTCCAATTCGCAGCCGAATTTGCGCGAAAGCGGCCATTCCGCGCCTTCATTCTGCACCAGGATGCGACAATAGACCCGCGCGCCGGGCGCATGGCGCGCCAGCTTTTCCAATTCCTCGATGCTGTCGAAGGCGAACATGGAAACACCAGCCTTATGGGCGGCAGCGATGGCCGACACCTTCTTGATGGTATTGCCATAGGAAATGACGTCAGGCCGCGCGCCAGCGGTAAGGCAGGCCTGCACTTCTTCCCAGGACGCCGCATCAAAGCTGGAGCCAAGCTTCACCAGCCGCTCCAGAATCGGCGTGCCAGGATTGGCCTTCACGGCATAATAAATGCGCGCCAAGGGCAATGCCGCACGCATGGCGCGGTATTTTTCCTCGACACGATCCACATCCAGCACAAGACATGGCGTAGCAGGCGCGTTGTCGCGCAAAAAGCGTGCGATCTTCGGTGTCATCGCAGCACCCTCCAGGATCCAGAAGGGCCACCTGAGAAGGCGGAGGCCCAAGGTTAACGAAACGGTCGAACGAACCAGCGACCAGAGAGGACCGCTCGGAAAAATCCGAACGGGGTTGCCAGAACGCTTGACGTCGTTGCGTAAACCCTTTGGCCGGGAGGCCTGGGGCCAGAGGCACGTGCGTACTGCGTCTGAAGCGCTTTTATGCCCCCTGCTTTGCCATTGCAAGAAAAAAATCGCCCTCGACCCGGTTTTTTTCCTCAAGGCCCCCCAGGGGCCCGGAATCCTGCCCGAAACCCTGTGAAAGGCCGGGCACTTCCGCCTGCAATGCTTCACTTTGGCAGGAAGCTTACCGGGAAGGGCAGGACGAATCCGCTGCACGGGTCAGTGCTGGGCTTGTCCCGGAGGCCAGCCCGCGCAAGCATCCTGTTCAGACAGACCCTAGGCCATACGGCCGCCCCTTCGCCTGGAAAGGAGATCGCCCCATGATCACACGTCGCCATTTAGGTAATGTCACCGCGGCCAGCCTGCTCGCGCCCATCGCCGCCCCCGCCATCGCCCAGTCGCAGGCAGCGCGGGTGCTACGCTTCGTGCCGCAGCAGGATCTCGTCACGCTCGATCCCGTGACCACCACTGCCTATATCAGCCGAAACCACGGCTACATGGTGTTCGACACGCTCTACAGCATGGACGCCAATTTCCAGGCCACCCCGCAAATGGTCGAAGGCCATCGGGTGGAAAATGATGGCCGGCTTTGGAACCTGACGCTCCGCGAAAATCTGTTCTGGCATGATGGCGAACGCGTGCTGGCGCGCGATTGTGTGGCCAGCATCCGCCGCTGGGCGCGGCGTGATCCCTTCGGCGAGACGCTGCTGAACGCAACTGATGAACTCTCCGCCCCGGATGATCGCACCATCCGCTTCCGCCTGAAGCAGCCCTTCCCCCTGCTGCCCATCGCGCTCGGCAAGGCATCTGTCCCGGTTTGCGCCATGATGCCGGAACGCCTGGCCAATACTGATCCCTTCCGCCAGGTGCCGGAATTGATCGGCTCCGGCCCCTTCCGGTTCAAGGCGGATGAACGCGTACCCGGCTCGCTTAATGTCTATACTAAATTCGAACGCTATGTGCCGCGTGCTGGCACGGCGGGCGGCTGGACCTCCGGCGCCAAGGTTGTGCATTTCGACCGCGTCGAATGGCGCAGCATGCCTGATCCTTCCACCGCCGTTTCAGCCCTTGTCGCGAATGAGGTGGATTGGATCGAATACGCCTATCACGATCAGCTTTCCCTGCTGCGCCGTGCGCGCAATGTGAATGTGCGTGTTCTGGACAATACCGGCTTTGTTTGCATGGTGCGCGTCAATCATTTGCAAGCGCCCTTCAATAATCCGGAAATCCGCCGCGCATTGTGGGGCGCGATTGACCAAACTGCCTTCATGCAGGCCGTGGTCGGGCCGGATGAAAAAAGCCTCTATCACACGCCGCTTGGCTTCTTCTGCCCGAAAACGCCGATGGGATCGGATGCGGGGCTTGAGCCGCTGATGGGCGCGCGCGATACTGCCAAGGTGCGCGATGCGCTGCGCGCTGCGGGCTATCGTGGCGAGCCTGTGCTGCTGATGGTGCCATCCAATTCCGCGACTCTGATGGCGCTTGGCGCGGTGATGGAAGATACCTTCAAGCGCGTTGGCATGAATGTTGAAGTCTATGCCGTGGAATTTAATTCCATGCTGCAAAGGCGCAACCGCAAGGGCCCCGTTGCCGATGGCGGCTGGAGCGCCTTTGTCACCAATTGGTCCGGTTCCGATTGGCTCAGCCCTGCCGGTCATATCGCGCTGCGCGGCAATGGAGAGGCCGGCTATGCCGGCTGGGCCACCATGCCGCGCATTGAGACACGGCGCGACGAATGGTTCCGCGCCCCGGATGAAGCTGCGCAAAAGGCCATCTGCCAGGACATTCAGCGCGAGGCGATGCGGGAAGTGCCGTATTACCCGATCGGCCAATACCTTCAGCCCACCGCCTTCCGCAGCAATCTGAGCGGTATTCAAGATGGTTTCGCGACCTTCTGGAATGTCCGGAAATCCTGAAGCCTGAAGGAAATACCATCGTGAACGCAAACAAGGCCATCCGCGCTGCCGCGCTTGACTGGATCGCGGCCAACGAGGCGCGGCTTTCGCGCTTCAATGAAGGCATCTGGGCGCATGCCGAACCCGCCTGGCGGGAATATAAATCCTGCCGGGATTATGTTGAGCTTTTGCGGAGTGAGGGCTTCACGGTTGAAGAAGGCTCGGGCGGCATGCCGACCGCCTTTGTCGCCGAATGGGGCGAAGGCGCGCCGGTACTGGCAAGCTTTTCGGAATATGATGCGGTGCCCGGCAATTCGCAGCAGGTTGTGCCCTTTCAGGCGCCACGTGCGGGGCTCCATCCCTATACGGCCGGCCATACGGACCCGCATTCGGTACTCGGCACGGCTGCTCTTGCCGCCATGCTTGGCGCCAAGGCCGCGATGCAACAGCATGGCGTGAAGGGTAAGCTCAAGCTTTTTGGTGAGCCAGCAGAGAAAGTCTGCGGATCAAAACCCATCCACGCCGCCAAGGGCTATTATGATGGGTTGGATGCCGCGGTGGTCTGGCATCCCTGGCCATCCAATACTGTTACGGGCGAAACGCATTTCGGCGCCTATTGGAGTGTGATCATCAGCTTCGAAGCAGATCAGCCGGAAAACTGGATTGATCCGGCACTTATGCCCATTGAAGGCGCCCATGCTGCGGCGCGTTGCCCTGGTGCGGTGGATGCGCTGTGCTTGATGTACACGACCACGAAATACACCAAGGAAGCCATGTTCCCCCATGCGGGGTCATGGACGCTCAATGAATTCATCCTGGGCGATGGTGGCGCGACATCGGACAATCTGACGCCACGTTTTTCGCAGATTCAATATTCCTGGCGCTCCTCATCGCTTGGCATTCAGGAACAGATTTGGCGTGTGCTGGCGGCCAATGCGCGCCATGTTGCCTCCATCACCGGCTGCAAGGCCTATGCGCGCTGGGTCACCAAAACCCGTGTTGGCCTGCCCAATACGGTGATGACCGATCTTACGTGGAAAAACCTGCAAGAAGTGGGCGCACCCAGTTTTGATGAAACGGCCTTGGAATTCGGCCGCGCCATCCAGCGCAATCTGGGCCTTGCGCCCATGGCCGATCCCTTCATCGCCAGTGTCAGCAAACTCACCACGCCTGAGGAGAATGAAACCCGGCTACGCGCGGGCCTGCCTTCCTGGCAGAAGCATCTCAGCGCCGATGATTATGTTGAATTTAGCTGGCATGCGCCGACTGTGCGCCTGCTGGCCGGCCGGCCGAGGCTACGCCCGCCCACACCGGGCTATGCCTATCCGAATTGGGCCTATAATGCGCTGGGCGGCCTGCCCGCCGCGGTTGATCCGGGGCTATTTGTCGCAGCCAAGACCATGGCGCTGACGCTGGTGGATTTGGCGACCGACCCAGCCGTACTGGCTGCGGCGCAGGCGGAATTTCGTGATCGCACCGGTGGCGGCATTGGCGGAGCAAATTGGGTCGGGCCGCTCTTGCCGGCGGATTTCGTGCCACCCGTTGATCTGCGTTGGCCGGAATACGTCACCACCGCGCGGGGCGAGGAATGGTGCATGCCGACCCCCTTCGCCGGCACTGGCGCGGGGGAAGAATTGTAATCCCTACGCCGTGCCGCGCCCCAACCAGCGCAGCACGGCAAACCCCGCCAGCATGATGAAGGCGACATGCCCGAAGGCGAGGCCCCAGGCCGCTACGCCATCGCCACCCGCTAAATCCAGCACCACGCCGGCCAGCAAAGGCCCGACAAAGCCCCCCGCATAGCCGAACATGCTATGCAGCCCCATGGTGGCGCCACGCAGTGCGGGGTCCGCAGCCTGCACCGTGCCGGCGGTAAGCGCCGAACTATCCAGATAAATCGCCGCATTCCACAGAACGACAAAAAGCAGCACCACCCAGGGGGGCGCGCCGAAGCCAAACCCCGCCACCAGGGAAAGCGCCGCGCCGGAAAGCATAGCCAGCGCCACAATCCTATCCCGCCCAAGGCTCTCGGCCAGGCGGTTCCCGATGAGCGAACTCGCAATGCCCACCAACCCCGCGAGCGTGAACAGCACGGTCGGGCCGGGCAGCCATGCCGGCGGCGCCTGGATCAGGAAGCTCGCCGTCAGGAAGGCGACGGCCCAGGCGCGCAGCACCGCCATTTCCAGCGTGTGCACCGTATAGCCCGCGATCCAGGCCATGGCGCGGCGATTGGCGAAAACCGGGCGGAAATCCAGCAAGCCGCGCCGTGTGGCGCTTTTGGGCGGCGGCGCATCAGGCAGAATCAGCATGGCAATGGCGAAGGCGCCAGTGGCGGCCAGCCCCGCCACCAGAAAGGCAAAACTCGGGCCTACCAGCGCATCACAAAGCCCTGCCAAGGCAAAGGAAGCAGCACCCGCAATCCCCACCCCTGCCGCATGCCAGGCGACAGCGCGCGATTGCGCGACGCCGGTCAGCGGATCAGCGATGGATTTAAGCCCGGGCATATAGGCCCCCGCCCAACCAATCCCGGCAAGCGCGCGAAAGAACAGCCCCGTCCAGAAGCCCTCGGCGAAAAAGGCAAAGCCCAGATGCGCCAGCGCCGTGGCCCCGGTGCCGATCAGATAAATCCGCCTGGCCGGCACGCGGTCCGTCAGCGAAAGCAGAACCGGCACGGCGGGCACATAAGCCGCGAAGAAAACGCCAATCAGCCAGCCCGCTTCGGTGGCGGAAAGGGTCCAGCGGGCCATCATCTCCGGCAATAGCGCGGGCAGGGTGAAGGCGCCGATTTGCGTCAGGATTTGCGCCGTGACCATGGCCACAACGAAACCTCGGCTGCCGGGGGACAGGGTCATGGCGGGATTAGGCCGCAAATTACCCGCTTCGCAAAGCCCGGCTTGATCCCAGCCGCGCCGCGCCCGATGTTAGGTTGAAGTGATTGAGGGAGGACGCAATGCGTATGGTCGAAACCCCGGAAGCGCTCAGGGCGCTGATCGGGCAGGAATTGGGTGTCAGCGATTGGCTGGAAGTCACGCAGGATTTGATTGATCGCTTCGCAGAGGTGACCGGCGATCATCAATGGATCCATGTGGATGTGGAACGCGCCAAGCGCGAAATGCCGGGCGGCAAGACCATCGCGCATGGCTATCTGCTGCTGTCGCTACTGCCGAAACTGGGCGCTGGCATCTACAAGCTTTCCTGGCCCACGCGGTCCATCAATTACGGCAGCGACAAGGTGCGCATCGTCAATCCGGTGAAAGCCGGCGCGCGCATCAGGCTGCGCCAAAGCCTGGTTGCGGTGGAAGATGGCGCGCCCGGCGCGCATCGCATCACGGTGCGCCAGACGCTGGAAATCGAGGGTGAGGCCAAGCCCGCCATGATCGCGGATACCATCCGCATGTCCTTCACTTGAAACAAAAAGGAACGCTCAATGAAACTGACCTGGTTCGGCCATTCCGCCTTTCGCCTGGAATTCGGCAAGTCTGTTGTCATGATTGACCCCTTCCTGACCGGCAACCCCGCCTTTGGGGGCGACGCTGAAGCAGCGAGTGCGGGGGCAACCCATGTGCTGCTGACCCATGGCCATGCCGATCACATCGGCGATAGCGCCGCCATTTGCAAACGCACCGGCGCCAAGCTGGTCGCGACTTATGAACTCGCCATGTGGCTCGGCAAGCAGGGCGTCACCGCGCTTGATCCCATGAATACGGGCGGCACGACGGATCAAGGTGATTTTACCGTCACGCTGACGCAGGCATTTCATTCATCGGCCGAGGTGGATGCCAATGGCGTTTTCCATTGTCTGGGCCTGCCCAATGGCATTGTGGTGACGCCGAAGGACAAGCATGAACCGACCGTCTATCACATGGGCGATACGGATATCTTTTCAGACATGGCGCTGATTGATGAGCTTTATGCGCCAACGGTTGCCCTGGTGCCGGTGGGCGATCGCTTCACCATGGGCCCGCGCGCCGCGGCGCTTTCGGTGAAGCGCTATCTGCGCAATGTCACCACCGCCATCCCCTGCCATTACGCGACCTTCGGCATGTTGCTGCCAGATGCCAAGGGCTTTGAGGCCGAGATGGTCGGCGCCAAGGCCAAGGTGTTGATCCCGGAAAAGGGCAAGGCGGTCAGCCTGTAAGCGGCCCCACGCATCGGTTGGCGCTGCGTTGGATTCACGCCGATGCAGCGCACCATGATGCGGATCAATCTGCGCGCATTCATTTTGCTATAGTGTGCGTAACGTGCACCCTACGACGATATCATACTGAAGGAAACTGATGATGCGGTTTGACAGGCGCGTGTTTCTCGCTGGGCTGGTCGGTCTTGGCGCATGCTCCGGCACGCCGCCGGAAGTGGCCAGATTACCGGAATTCACAGGCTTTGTTTCGATTGATGCCGTGCGCTATGCGATCGAGCAAGGCGCCGATATTCTCACCAACCAGCGCCGCCTGACGGGCCAGCCATGGGAAGTGGCGCGCCTTGTTCAGGCGCTGGAATTCCTGGCGGTGGAATTGCGCAATGGGCCGCGATCGAATGTGATGCTGCCCATGGCACAGATTGCGGTGCCGGCAGCGCGCCCTGAATGGCGCCAGGCTTTCGGCATCGCGGCCGATGCGCAGGCTCAGGAGGTGATTGATAGCCTGTCTGAACTCCGCAGCGCCTTTGCGGCGCGCAGCCCCGGGGCTGCGGCGGCCGCCTTGCGCGCGCCATTGTTTACCCCGGGCGGACAAGAAACGCTCAATCGTTTCGGCAATCCGCCCGCCCTGCCGCGCACCACCCGCGCCATGCTGGATGCGCGCCAGGAATTGGCTACGAGTGACACCGAGAGACGTTCCTAGCGCATTTCTGAGCCGCCAAGTGATTCCGCTTGGCTCTCCGGAAAATGGAATCAAACAAGGGTTTAGTGCGTAGCCCCCGAATGAAGGTGAACGGAATATGCGCTAGACTCTGATGACTTTAATTTGCACCATACCCTGAATTTCTGAAATAATTGGCGCACTCGTGAGGCGGGAATGCATCGAGTAGCGAGCCTATACGTTTCCATGTTGCCTCGACCGACCGTTCCGCGGCTTTTCGGAGCA
>CAIYMY010000110.1 GCA_903927465.1 uncultured Rhodospirillales bacterium
CCAAAAAATTTCGCTGGAGCATTTTCAAGCCAAGTGGAATCACTTGGCGACTCGGAAAATGCGACCAAAAAATTTCGCTGGAGCATTTTCAAGCCAAGTGGAATCACTTGGCGACTCGGAAAATGCGACCAAACAAAGGTTTAGCGCGTATCCAGTGAACGAACGTGAAAGGGAAACGCATTAGTGCGGGGGCTGGCTTGCGCTGGGGCTGGTCTCGTCGGAAGCTTGCTCATCGATATATGGGGGAGATCGCAACATGTACGTCGAACAGCGCCAATATACCTTCCATCCGGGCAAGATGCCGCTTTGGATGGATGCCTATCAAAGCCTTGGTGGCCCGGCCTCGGCCCGGCATATGGGGCCATTGCTGGGCTTCTTTCAGGTGGAAGTCGGCACCATCAACCGTGTGGTCTTCTTACGCGGCTGGGATGATATTGATGCCCGCGAAGCCGGCTTGGCAGCGCGAGAGGCCGACCCGGATTGGCAGGCCTTCCGCAAGCGCTCGGCCGAGGCCGGGGCGCTCGCCCAGCAGGAAGTCAAGTTCCTGAAAACCGTGCCTTTTTCACCCATCACCCAAGCCAAGGGCTTCCAATTCAAGCGGGAGATCGGGGGGACGGGAATGTTCGTGGATCACCGCACCTATGATTTCCACCCCGGCAAGATGGCCGGCTGGCTTGAGGCCTATGAAAAATACGGCCTGCCCGTGCAAAAGCGCATGCTCGGCCAATTGCTGCTATTCGCGGTGACCGAGATTGGGCCGATCAACCAGGTGGTCTTCATGTGGGCCTATGAGGGCTTGGGCGACCGCGACCGCCGCCGCACTGCAATGATGAGCGATCCAGGCTGGGCGGAATTTGGCAAGGCGATTGCGCCGCTGGGTGCGCTCAAGCAGCAGACGGTGATGGAAATGAAGCCGACAGCGTTTTCGCCGGTGAAGTAAGATGCGACCTGCTGGTGATGCCATTGGCGCGCCAGCGCGTTTATTTGATAGCATTTCCGAGCCGCCAAGTGGGATCACCTGGCGGCTCGGGACATGAACTGAACGCCAGCATATCGGCGAGGCATTCAACGATAAGTTGAATGAAAGACCCCTAGCGAAAGGAGGTCGTGAAGCCCGAAGCGCCTGAAGCCCAGAAAGATGCGGCGGATTTCACCTTCACCCGCGATGTTGGTCTGGCCTTCCTTCAAGCCTATCCCGCCATCATCAGGAAGCGCATGCATGAGGCCTGGTCCAAGGCGGAGCGGGAACATCAGTTGATCCGTCTTGGGTGTCATGTGGAGGTGAAGTGGCTGTGAGGCGGCTACGCCTTTCGCCGGCGCGGCCAGCAAAGCCAAGCCGCCACCGGCAATAGCCACATGATGCGTGCGCCATAGCGCGGATGCGGCGCAGAAAGCCCGCCGCAAATCAGCGCATTGCCCAGCACCGCCGCCAGCACGAATAGCGCGAGTGCCAGCGCCAAACCCTGCCCGCGCCAAGCAGCCCAGGCCAGCACCGGCAGCGCCAGCAGCACCACCAGCAGATACAGCGGATTGAGTGGCGTGAGCGCATCCTTCAACAAGCTCTGCGCCTGCCGCGCCTGGTCGAAAGCGGCCAATTCGCGCGCGGGAAAGCCTTCGGCAATGCGTGGGCGGATCGCGACGGTGAAATGCGCCTCATCCAAAGTGTCGCCAATCCCAAAGCTGCCAAGCTGCACCAGTGCATTGCCAGCCATGGCGCGGGCCACGCCAAGCGGGTCGGCACGCAGCGTCTCCGTGACAATCTGCCCGGCTTCCGGCGCCAACATCATGCCTCCCAGGAAGCGCGGCTGGCCGGTGGCGTTACGATTTACCGGGCTATCCGGCGCCCAAAGGAAATCATTGGCCGGCATGGGCAGCCGATCCGTGAAGGCGCAAAGATACCAGCCGGCATCGGGGCAACGCGCCTTTAGCAGCGCCGTTGCCGGGCCATCTTCCTGCAAGCGCGCCAGCATAAAACTAGCGCCATGGGGCGAAAGCGCAAAACGCCCATGGCCGATGGTATTGGTGACGAACAGCACGGCCACGGCAATCACCACCGGCAGCGCCATGGCAAAAAGGCGCGCAGGATAGCGCCAGACGCGCAGCAGTAACGCGATGACCCATAGCCCAAGCGCCAGCGGCAAATGCACAAGGTGTGCCGCGATGCCGAGTGCCACCAGCGCCACCAGATAACCCCGTTCAAGCCGCGTCAACGCAGCGCCCCCAAAGCCAAGCAAAAACAAGCCCAGCACGACAATCGGCGCAAAAATATCGGGCATCAGCAGCGCGGCGCTGAAGGGGGCGGCGGTGGCGAGTGCGGCAAAGGCGCATAGCCCCATATGCCAAAGCGGCGCTGCATGGCCGCGAAGCACGCGCTGCGTGAGCCACAGCAAATGGGACAGGATCAGGCCCTGCGCGATTACCGGCCCCCAAAGGCTGATGCGCCAATGAAAAGCGTGCAGGAATGGCCCGTAAATATAGGGCTTGTCCCAGAGCATCAGCGGCCCAAGTGTTTGATGCAGAAAGGCGCCGCTATCGCTGAACAGCAAAGGGTAGCCATTGAAGAAGGCCGGCCAGATCAGCAGCAAGGCCCCGGCCAGTACCGCCGAGAATACGCTGATCCTCAAATGTTTTTGACCGACCAGCGCGCGGCGGCGGCGTCATCATCATTCTTCGCGGCAACCCAGCGCGCATCGCCATCGGCGAATTCCTCGCGCTTCCAAAAGGGCGCCTTGGTCTTCAGCCAATCAATCAGAAAAGCACAGGCTTCAAGCGCCGCAGCACGATGCGCAGAAGCTGTCAGCACCAGCACAATCGGCTCACCTGGCAGGATGCGGCCCACGCGATGGATCACCGTGCAGCCGGTCAACGGCCAGCGCGCCTCAGCTTCGGCCGCGATGCGGCCAAGGGCGCGTTCCGTCATGCCGGGATAATGTTCCAGCACCATGGCCGCCAAGGCGTCATCGCCGCGACAAACGCCGAGAAAGCTGGCAACGCCGCCAATATCTGTTCGGCCCGCGGTCAGCGCGGCGCTTTCCGTCGCCATGTCAAATAGCGCTTCCTGCACCAGGATACGCGCCATGGCTCAGCCCCCGGTCACGGGCGGGAAGAAGGCAATCTCATCCCCTGCCGCCACGGGATGATCCGGCGCGGCGAAATCCTGATTGACGGCGGCTCGGATTTGCTTGGCATCGGCGAAAGCCGCCGCATGGCCGGGGCTGCGGGTCGCGAGCCATTCGCGCAGCCCGGCAATATCGTGAATTTCGGCGGGCGGTGTCACTTCTTCCTCCGCGAAACCGATCTTCTGTCGCAGCCAAGCAAAATATAAAATCCGCATGGCGCTTCAGCGAGGCGTCGGCACCGAGGTGATGCGCCCGCCCGGCCCAATAATGGTGGTGGTGCCGCCATCGCGCACCGCAATGCCACCCCCCGCCGTGCCTGGCGGATTGAAGACCTGAACGCGATCATTGCCGCCGGCGACAATCCCGCCCGGCTGCCCCGGTGTGGCGGGAATGACGCTGCCTTCAACCCGCGCCGAGGGCGGCGCGGACATGGCGGAAGGCGTTGCAGCCGGCGGCGAAGGCGCCCGCGGCGGCGCGGATGCCATGGGGGGCGGGGTTGAGCTGCTGGTACGCGGCGGAGGCGGCGGTGGCAGGCGCATCGCATCCTCCAGGGTCATTTGCGTGGCGGGCGTGGTGAGGGCGCGCATCGCGCCATAGTCCAGGGTTTCAGTGCGCAGCACTTCCTCGGTCGTATCCCCGCTGGTGACCCGGCGGACCGTCAGGCTATCCATCTGTGGTATGGCGGCATTGCCGCTGGTGTTCCAGCTTGGCTGCCAATTCGGCGCGCAGCCTTGCAACGCCAGCATTCCGCCAAACAGCAGCATAAAATGTCGCATGGCTTTCCCCGCCCCATCATTCCTCAAGATGCGCTGCCCGGGGCTGAGACTCAAGACTGCCCGGGCGGTTTTGCCGCGGCATCGCGGCTGGCAGGGATTTCTCCCTGCGCCAGGGCAAGCCCTGCGCGCAGATAATCCCAGCCGGTGATGAGCGTTAGCACTGCTGCCGCCCAGAGCATGCCTTCTCCAATCAGGGAAACCGGCAGGAAGCCAAGCCCAACCACCGGCGCGCCACTATCGCCCGCCAGCAAGGTGCCCAAAGCGCCCATCTGAAACCCGGTCTTCCATTTCGCGAGTGGCGTGACCGGCAGGCCCACGCGCAACTCGGCCAGGAATTCACGCAGGCCGGAGACCAGAATCTCGCGCAGCATGATGACAATGGCCGGAAACAGTCCGGCATCGGAAAGCCGCCCATAGCCCGCCAGCAGCATCAGCGCTGCAGCGACCAGCAGCTTATCCGCAATTGGGTCCAGCATGCGGCCAAAGCCGGAAACCGCGCCTCGTTCGCGCGCGATCTTGCCGTCAAAGTAATCCGTGATGGCAGCAAGGGAAAACACCACGCATGCCGCCATATCCGCCTGCGGCGTATTGATCGAGGCCAATACCACCAGCAGCGGTATGGCCGCGATGCGCGAAAGCGTCAGCAGATTGGGCAGATCGGTGGGCATTGCTATCCAGTTAACCAGGAATAGAGGCTTTTGGCACGTGGGCAGCGCACACTTCAACCAAGCGCTGCATTTGGGTGGAAATGGTCATGAATCCGCCTGGCCAAGGCAGGGCCAACCCCCGGGCAGGCTTCCAGATCCGCCAGCCCCGCCTGCCGCACCCCGCGGGCTGAGCCGAAATGGTTCAGCAATTTCCGCTTCATGGCCGCCGCCACGCCTGGCACCTCATCCAATTCAGACCGCGTCAGCGCCTTGGATCGCCCGGCGCGATGGGTGGTAATGGCGAAGCGATGCGCTTCATCCCGCAGGCGCTGTAAGTAGAACAGCACCGCATCGCGCAGCGGTAATTGGAAGGGTTCGCGACCCACCATGTGGAACCATTCCCGCCCAGCATCGCGGTCCGGCCCCTTGGCCACTGCGACCAGGGGCAGATCATCCAGGCCCAGTTCCTCCATGATCTGCCGCGCGGCGGAAAGCTGGCCGGCGCCGCCATCAATCAGCACCAAATCGGGCCAGTCTTCACCGGCGCGGGCGGGGTCTTCGCGCAGCGCCCGGCCAAAACGGCGTTCGAAAACTTCGCGCATCATGGCGAAATCATCATTGGTTGCGGCGGTTTTGATGGCGAATTTCCGGTAGCCCTGCTTGATGAACCCCGAAGGTCCGGCAACCACCATGACGCCATAGGCATTGGCGCCCTGGATATGGCTATTGTCGTAAATCTCGATCCGTTCTGGCGCGCCAGGCAGGCCGAAAACGCTCGCCGTGCCTTCCAGCAGCGCCGCCTGGGCCGTGCCTTCCGCCATGCGCCGTTCAAGGGCTTCCCGCGCATTGGTGGCGGCGTGTTCCAAGGCTTCGTGTTTTTCGCCGCGCTGCGGCCGACGCAATTCCACGCGCCGCCCGGCCTTGATCGCCAAAGCCTCCGCAATCAGCACCGCTTCGGGAGGATCATGCGATAGCAGCAACAGAGGCGGCGGGGGCAAGTCTTCATAAAGCTGGCCAAGGAAGGCGCCCATCACCTCCTCAGCGCTTTGGTCCTGCTTGGCGTGGCTCAGGAAAAAGGCGCGGTTGCCGTTATTGCGCCCACCACGGAAGAAAAACACCTGCACGCAGCTTTGCCCCGCCGCTTGATGCAAAGCGATGACATCCGCATCGCCAAGCCCTTCCATGTTGACACGATCCTTGCCCTGAATCTGCGTGAGCCCTCGGATACGGTCCCTGAGCGCGGCTGCGCGTTCAAACTGCAAATCCGCCGCGGCCGCTTCCATTTCTGTGGCCAGGCGCTTTTGGATGGAGGGCGTTTCGCCAGACAGGAACTGCTTGGCTTCCGCCACCAGCGCCGCGTAATCGGGTTGCGATATCCGGTCCACACAGGGGGCGGCGCAGCGCTTGATTTGAAACAGCAAACACGGGCGGGTGCGCGCATCAAACACCGTATCCCGGCAGGACCGCAGCAGGAACACGCGTTGCAAGGCCGCCAGCGTCTGATTTACCGCCCAGACGGACGCAAAAGGCCCCCAATAGGACGCGCCCTTCCGCCTTTCCCCCCGATGCTTGGCGATTTGCGGAAAGGAGTGGTCTTCCGTGATGACCAGCCAGGGATAGGATTTGTCATCCCGAAGGACAATGTTGAAGCGCGGCCGGAAGCGCTTGATGAAATTGGCTTCCAGCAGCAGCGCCTCGGCCTCGGACCCCGTGGTGACCACTTCGAGTGACCGGGTTTCAAACACCATGCGCCTGAGCCGTTCCGGCAAGCGGGAGATTTGGGTATAGGAAGTGACGCGTTTGCGGAGCGACCGCGCCTTGCCGACGTAAAGCGCCTCCCCCTTCTCATTCAGCATGCGATAGACGCCGGGGGCAGTCGGCAGGGTGGGCAGCGCGGCTTCCAGCACCGCCAGGCCCTGGAATAAGGGGCTATCTGGGGCAGGTGGCGCGGTTTCGGTCATCAGAGGTAGCTTATGGCAAAGGAGATGCGAATTTGTCCACGAAACCTGTGGATAAACCTGTGGGAAGACATCAAGACAAACCTGTTAAGACTATGTTACACAAAGATTCTATGGCTTTGCCCAAATTTGCACCGCCCGGCTTGTAACAATTTAAGTTATTGATTTAATTCAATTTACCAACGAGTCGCAAAGCTGCTCTGGCGTCAAGGGGAAAATTTCAGGCTGTGCGCAAAAAGCCTTTTGGCGTGGTTTTCGCACGGTGGACAATCCGCAGCGCCGGTGATGTCAAAATCGTGATCTTTCAATGACAACGCCGACTTCGATGCTACCTGGCATCGCGTCCGGCTTGGTCACGCAGACCCGGACGCGACGGATGCGGGAGTCTTCCAACAGGCTGATGGCGATGCGCTCGGCCAGGGTTTCTGCAAGCCAAACATGGGCGGAAGTCGCGATCCGCCGCGCAGTTTCGGCCGCCGCCGCGTAATCCACCACGCGGGCCAGCCGGTCCGGCCCTTCGGCTGAGGGGGCTTCGGGGTCCTCCACCGCCAATTCCAGGTCCAGGATCACGCGCTGCGGGCGGGTTTGCTCATGCGCATGGACGCCGAGCAAGGCCTGCACTTCCAGATGGCGCACGAAAACCAGCCGCAGCCCCGCCGCGGCATCCGGGGCGAAGCTCATTCCAAAGGCTCCCGCCCGAAGGAGGGTGACCATTGCAAATGCTGCCCGCCATCAAGTGCGATCATCTGCCCTGTCATGGAAGGGAGCGACAGGATAGCCATGAGCGCGCGGGCGACTTCCTCGGCGCTGGTGGGGCGCGAGAGCGGCGTTGAGGCCGCCTGCTTGTCGAAATGTTCCTGGCTTTGGCGCGGACTTGGCAAGGCCGGGCCAGGGCCGATGGCATTCACCCGAATGCGCGGCGCCAGCGCCAGTGCCAGGCTTTGCGTCAGCGCCCAAAGCCCCGCCTTGGACACGGTGTAGGAGACGAAATGCGGCGTCAGCGACCAGACCCGCTGATCCAGCATATTCACGACCAGGCCCTGCGCGGCATCTGGCAGCGCCTTGGCGAAGAACTGCGTCAACACGAAGGGCGCGCGCAGATTGGGTTCCATATGCCGGTCCCAGGAATCGCGCGTCGCGTCCTGCCATTCATCGCGTTCGAAGGTGGAGGCGTTGTTCACCAGCACCCCAAGCGGGCCAAGCGCCTTGGTGGCGTGCGGGATTAGTTGAGCGACCTCCGCTTCCTGGCCGAGTTCGGCGCGGAGCGTGACGGCGCGGCGGCCCAGGGCGCGGATATCGGCGGCCGTTGCCTCGGCGGCTTCGGCGCTGGCCGCATAATGGATGGCGACATCAAAGCCGGCCTCAGCAAGCGCAAGCGCCATGGCACGGCCAAGCCGCTTGCCAGCGCCCGTGACCAGCGCGGCGGGGGGGAGGTTGAAGGGGATCATGAGCAGGCTGATAGCCGGAAGGGCGGCGGCTGGTAAGGCTTGCAACGGCATATTGCCTTGTAGATTTATTGTAGCTACATATATTCCACGCGCATCACCTTCGACCCGTCCAAGCGCGCCAGAACGCTGGCCGAACGAGGGTTGGATTTTGCCGATGCGGCGCTAGTTTTCGCTAGCCTCCACGCCACGCTTGAAGATGTGCGGCGAGATTATGGTGAGAAGCGCTTTATCTCTGCCGGGCTTTTGCAGGGCCGGTTGGTGGTTCTGGTTTGGACTCCGCGCGGCGCGGCCCGCCGCATCATTTCCATGAGGCACGCCCATGCCGAAGAAGAAACACGCTGGCGCCAATACCTGGGTTGATCCCGATGATGCGCCGCCGCTGACCGACGAATTCTTCGCCAAGGCGGAGATCAAGGATGGAGCGCGGCTTGTCCGTCGCGGTCGCCCGCAGCTGCCACAGGCCAAGCGCCAGGTGACGCTGCGCCTGGACCCGGACCTGCTGGATCGTCTGCGCGCCAGCGGCCCAGGCTGGCAAACACGCGTGAACAAGGCGCTGCGAGATTGGATCAAGAAACAAGCGGCTTGATACCCAACGCGCGACAGAAGGCACTTCTCCTGCTAAGCCCGGGCGCACCATGTCTGAAACCTCCATCCCTGCCGCCCGTATCGCCGAAGAAGCCGCCCGCCGGCGGAGCTTTGCCATCATCGCCCATCCGGATGCGGGCAAAACCACGCTGACCGAAAAACTGCTGCTGAAGGGTGGTGCCATTCAGCTTGCCGGCGCGGTGCGCGCCAAGGGCAATGCGCGGCGCACGCGTTCCGACTGGATGAAAATTGAACAGGATCGCGGGATTTCGGTTGCGACCTCCGTCATGACTTTTGAGCGTGATGGCGTGGTCTTCAACTTGCTGGACACGCCAGGCCACGAGGATTTTTCGGAAGATACCTATCGCACCCTGACCGCGGTGGATGCCGCCGTGATGGTGCTGGATGCGGCGAAGGGGATTGAGAGCCAAACGCGCAAGCTGTTTGAAGTTTGCCGCATGCGCGATATTCCGATCATCACCTTCATCAACAAGATGGACCGCGAAGCGCGCGAACCTTTCGAATTGCTGGATGAAATCCAGAACCTGCTGGCGCTGGATGCAACGCCTGCCGCCTGGCCCGTGGGCCGCGCGTCTGACTTCGCAGGGGTTTATGATTTGGCAACAGACCGCTTCCTGCCCGTGGCGGAAGGGGCGGAACCTATTCAACTTGAATCGCCGGAAGACCCGAAACTCGCCGCGCTGGTGGGGGATGACAGGGCTTTGGCGCTTTCCGAAGAAGTGCTGCTGGCGCGCGCCGGTTATCCCGCATTCAATACGGATCGGTTTTTGGAAGGATCGCTGACGCCGGTCTATTTCGGCTCGGCATTGCGCGATTTCGGCATTGCGCATTTGCTGGATGGGCTGGCGCGCCATGCGCCGTCGCCACGGGCGCGCGCGGCGGATCAGCGCCTGGTGACGCCGGGTGAGGAAAAGCTGACGGGCTTTGTCTTCAAGATCCAGGCGAATATGGACCCTAATCACCGAGACCGCGTCGCCTTTGTGCGGCTTTGCAGCGGGCGATTGACCAAGGGCATGCGGCTGCGCCAGACCCGCACCGGCAAACAGGTGCCAGTGAATGCGCCGCTGTTTTTCTTCGCGAAGGACCGACAAGTGGCGGAAGAAGCCTGGCCTGGCGATGTGATTGGCATTGCCAATCACGGTACCTTGCGCATCGGTGATACGCTGACGGAAGGTGAGGCGCTTGATTTTCGCGGCGTGCCTTCCTTCGCGCCTGAAATCCTGCGCCATATCCGGCTGGATGATCCAATGCTGGCCAAGAAGCTACGCACTGCGCTTGATCAATTGGCCGAAGAAGGCGTGGTGCAGTTGTTCCGCCCGCGTGATGGCTCCCCGCCCGTGGTCGGCGTGGTGGGGCAATTGCAGTTGGATGTGCTGCAAAGCCGGTTGCGCGTGGAATATGGTGTGCCGGCAGGCTTTGATGCCACGCCCTGGGAACAGGTGCGCTGGATTGCCTCAACCGAAGCGGGCGCGCTGGAACGTTTCGCAGAGGCCAATCGGCGTGATGTCGCGGAAGATCACGATGGTGAGCTGGTCGCGTTTTTCAGCAGCGATTGGCGCCGCCGCCGTGCAGAAGAAGAATGGCCAATGCTGCGCTTCCATGCCGTGCGCGAACAGCATGGGCTGGGCGGGGGGAAGTAGACCTTCCCCCGCAAGCCTTTGGCTTGCGTTATCTGTGGCGGATCGTGCCCGATCCGCCCTCAGACGCCGGCGCGCGCATCCGCGCGCTTGGCTTCGCCGCATAAGCGGCGGCGCCCATTCGGGCGCTCGCCCGCCTTTGGCGTGCGTAGTTCTTACTTCACCGATGAGAAGGATGTCGGCTGAAGAATTTCATTGGTGACTTTCGTCAGCAATGGACCATTCGCTTCGGTTTCAGCGCGCGCCTTGATCCAATCCGGATCGGCCTGGAATTTCATCCATTTTTCTTCGCGTTCTGCGAGTGAATTCCACGCGACCATATAGGTCAGGCTGTGGTTGGAATCACCGATCAGCGTGGTCCAGAAACCCGCCTGGCGAATGCCATGCTTGTCCCAAAGCTTCAGCGTGATGGTGTCGAACCGCTTCATCAGATCGGGCAGGCGCCCGGGCTGGCAGTGATAAATGCGAAGTTCATAGAGCATCGTTTTTCTCCTGTGTTGAAGGTTAATCTAGTTTGGCGCCGGATATTTCCACCAATTCGCGCCAGACGCGATCCTGGCTGCGCACGTAATCGGTGAAGCCTTCCGGTGTGTCATCCGAAATGGCGGTGAAGCCAAGTGGGATCAGCTTTTCACCATATTCCTTGTCGCGCGCCGCGCCGATGGTGGCACGGTGCAAGGCCTGCGCAATAGGTGCCGGCGTGCCGGCGGCAGCGGAAATGCAGTACCAGAATTCCATATCCATATCGGAACCTGGAATAAGTTCCGCCATGCCGCGCACATTCTCAAGCCCTGCGACCTGAGGTTGGCGCTTCTGGCTACCAACCGCCAGCGCTCGCAAGCGCCCTTCGCGCACATGCGGCATTAGCGCAGGCATGCCATCAAAAATCATATCAACATTGCCGGCAATTAGATCATTCAAGCCAGGCGCCAGCCCGCGATAGGGCACATGCGAAACCTCGATACCCGCGCTTTGCATCAGCTTGGAAATCGTCAAATGGCTGATGGTGCCAATACCCGATGACGCCGCGCTGATCTGCCCTGGCCGGCGCTTTGCATCTGCTACAAATTCTTCAAATGTGCGCCAGGGCCGATTGGCATTCACGACAAATAGCGTGGACCCCACCGACACGCGGGAGATATGGGTGAAATCCCGAATGCCATCAAAGGGCATACCCTTGTGGTACAGGTATTTATTCGCCAACAGGATCGTTGCACCACCCAGAAACAGCGTATGCCCATCCGGCGCGCTGCGTGCCACGGCTTCACCGGCGATGTTCCCGCCAGCGCCGGGGCGGTTATCAATAATCACAGTCTGGCCAAGCAGCGGCCCCACCCGTTCCGCGACAAGGCGCGCGGTGATATCGGCGGCACCTGCGGGCGGGAAAGGCACCACCAGGCGCAAGGGCCGCGTTGGAAAACCTTGCGCCCGCGCAATAGCCGGCGCGGTAAGTCCTGCGATCAGCGCGGCGCGGCGGGTGAGTTTGATCATGCTAACCTCCCTTCTTTATTCTGTTGGATCGCGGTGCAATTCAACCACAATGCCTTCCTGCCCCGGCAGCGCAGGATAGCGGCGCATCACTTCCGGATCATGCCCTGGCACGATGTGCTTCGGGCTTGGCGCAAGCGCACGCAACTTATCGAACCCTTCCAGCATTTCCCCGATGTGAAAGGCCGTGGTGAAGGGCCTGCCTGCTTCCATGTTTTCGTAGAAATGCGTGACATCTGAGGCCAGCACCACGCGCCCGCGCGCCGTATTCACGCGCACGCATTGCAGCCCCATGGAATGCCCACCGCAAGCATGCACGGTAATCCCTGGCGCCACCTCCGCATCACCATTATGGAAGACCACGCGTTCAGCGAAATTCATCCGTACCATGCCGACTACGTCTTCAACTTCGAATGAATGGCGGAGCTTCGAGTATTTCATATAGCGCCCGGTGGCGTAGTGCATTTCCGGTTCCTGCAAATGGAACTTCGCCTTGGCGAATTTATGGAAGCTGCCGACATGATCATAATGCAGGTGGGAAATCACCACATCTTCGACCTTGTCGGGATCAACACCGATCAGCTTCAGGCTTTCAATCGGGCAGCGCAGGTAATTGCGCTTACGCTTGGCAGCGACTTCCGCCGTGAAGCCCGTATCAATGATCACCGCGCGATCTTCATTCACCGCAGCCCAGACGAAGTAATCCATCGGCATGGGTGCATCATGCGGGTCGCCACCAATGAAATGCTCCGTGCGTTTGGCATCGCGCATGGCATAGCGCAGCGCATAGACGCGGTATTCGGGTTCAGTCATGCCATATGCTCCTGTTTTACCGGCACCATCCCAAGCGCGAGGCCTACCATGGAGGCATCGCGCAAGACGGAAAGGAAATCGCCGGGCTGATTGGCATCGCCCACCAGGGTGAAGGAAATGCCGCTGGCTTCAACTGCGGGCAGCACATCGAGGTTGGGCAGCGCGCCGATCGCGGCAATCACATGGGTCACGCCGGCAAGCTCTCGTGCCGCACCATCTTCGGTGAAATACAGCACATCACCCACCAGCCGCGCATCGCGCACCTTGGTATGGAAGCTGGTGCCGACTGCGCGCAGGCGGATCATCAGATCGGTGCGGTTATTGCGAGCCATGGCGGGCGCGATGGCGGGCAGTGATTCAAGAATGCTGATGCGACAGCCGCGCTGCGCCAGCACATCCGCCACTTCAAGCCCGACAATGCCACCACCAATCACCGCAACGCGCACGCCGTCCGGCACCAGCGCTGGATTGGCAATCACATCCCAGGCTTGCAGCGGCGTGGCACCAGGCAGGCTCAACGGGCGCGGCTTGGCGCCGGTCGCGAGAACGAGATGATCCGGCGCGAAAGCCCTGATGGCATCGGCAGTTGCATTCACACCATAACGCACCGGCACGCCAAGCGCCTGCACCTGATCCCAGCGCCAAGACCAGGCAGGGCGCACTTCTTCCTTGTCCGGCGCGGCCACGGCCAGATGAATCTGCCCGCCAGCGCGCGCCGCCTTTTCCCAGATTTCCACATGATGCCCGCGCGCCGCCGCCAGGCGTGCCACCTCGGCCCCCGCCATTCCTGCGCCCAAAATCAAGACCCGCTGTTTCACCGGCGCGGGCGCGAAAGGCCCATCAATGAATTCCGGCGCTTCCAATTCAGTGCCCAGCATGGGGTTCACCACGCAGGCGACATCGCGTTCCAGAGTCAGACGCTCAAAACAGACATTGCAGGAAATACAGCCGCGAATGGCCACCTTGCTTTCGCCAAACGCCTTGCGCGGCCAATGCGCATCAGCCGTCAGTGCACGGCCGAGTGAGACATAATCTGCCGCACCGGAAGCCAGCACAGCCTCCGCATCTTCCGGCGAAAGGATGCGCCCGGCGATAATGGTGGGGATGGAAACCGCATCCGTGATCGGCTTCGCATGCGGTTCCAACGTACGGCGCGGCATGGATGGCGGCTGGATGCAAAAGCGCGACAAAGCCGGGCTTTCATTCGTGCCGCCGGAAAGATCCAGCGCGGTCACCCCCGCCGCTTCCAGAAGCTTGGCGAGTTCCACCATCTCCTCAACCGGGTAGCCATCATCGCAATATTCGGTGCAGGAAATCCGTACCCACAGCGGGAAATCCGGCAAAGCATCACGCAGCCGATGCACCGTTTCCAACAGCAACCGCGCACGATTTTCCAGCGAACCGCCGTAACGGTCGCTGCGCTTGTTTATCCGCGGCGTCAGGAATTGATGAAACAGATAACCATTGGCGGCGTGTAATTCTACCGCATCATAGCCGGCTTGCCACAAGCGTCGCGCGGCGGTCACGAAATCCTTCTGAATTTCGGTGATCTCCGCTTGTTCCAGCGGCCGCACCTCATCACCCGTATTCGGATTGCGCCAGGGCGAGGGCCCTACCGGTTCCATATTCAACACCATCCGGCGCAGCAGCGCGCCGCGGTGATTGATCTGCCCCACTGTCACGCAATCATGGCGCTTGATGCCTTCCACCAGCCGCGCGAGGCCAGGGATGAAGCGGTCATGATAAATCCAGAGCGAATTGTTATGCGCGCGCCCACCCGCACTCACCGCCATCGCTTCCGTCACGATGGCGGCGACACCGCCTTTTGCGCGTTCTTCGTAATAGGCGCGGTCGCGTTCGGTCGAAATCCCATCGCTGGTGCTGAAATTCGTACCCATCGGCGCCATGATGAGCCGGTTTTTCATCCGGAGCGGACCAATCCGCCCCGGCTGTTGCATCAGCAAGGTCATAACGCGCTACGACGCCTTATCCGCATCCAATACGGCTTGCACCGCCGCCGGATCACATTTGATGGAAACGCCGGCGCGTTCCAATTGCAGCTTCATCGGCACGCGGCTGTCCAGGTTTTCCCAGCCGCGATTCAAAGCCTCATTCATTTCTTCCAGCGCCAAATTGCAGAAGCGCATCGGCACATTCAGTTCGCGGCCCATGGTCACCGCCAAAGTCACATCCTTATGCGCCAGCTTCAACGCAAAGGCGGGCGGATCATATTTGTCGACCAGGAATTGATCCGTGATGCGATCAAAAGTGCGCTTGCGCCCAAGCGCGCCCTGGCGCACGGCTTTCCAAAGATCAAGCGGGTCCATCCCCGCCTTCACCCCCATGGAAAACACTTCCGCCATCGCGGTTTGGATCGCATAACCGGCCATGTTGTGGACTAGCTTCGCAACGGTCGCGGTGCCGATCGGGCCGATATAGGCGGCCTGGTCACCAAAAGCGTCCAGCACCTTCTTGTATTTGTCGAAAACGTCCTTGTCGCCGCCGACCCAAATCGCCAGCTTGCCGGTCTCGGCCCCCTTCGGCCCGCCGCTGACGGGCGCATCAAAACCATAAGCGCCCTTGTTTGCGAGTGCTTCGGCCATGCGCTTCATCAGCGCCTGGGAATTGGTGGAAAGGTCAAAATAAGCAGCACCTTTTTGCACGCCAGCCAGAATGCCATCGGTGCCGAAAATCACCGGCTCCACTTCCTTGGGGCCAGGTAGGGACGTGAAAATCACCTCGCATTGTTCCGCAACGGCCTTGGGTGTTTCCGCCCAAGTTGCGCCGGCAGCGAGCCGATTGGCGCCGGCTTCGCGGCGGATGTCATGCACCACCAGCTCATAGCCGGCTTTTTGCAGATTGGCGGCCATGAAGGCACCCATGGTGCCAAGGCCGATGAAACCTACCTTCATCGCTTCAGCCCTTCTTCGCCTGGTCCTGCGCTTCAAACACATCAACAGCGACATGCGCTGCCGTCATGGCGGAAGGCCAGCCGGAATACATGGAAAGATGCGTGATGATTTCGGAAACTTCCTCACGCGAAAGCCCATTGGTCAGGCCGCGGCCGATATGGCTGTTCAACTGATCCTGCCAGCCGAGTGCCACAAGTGCCGCAATCGTCACCATGGAACGGTCGCGCTTATTGAGCTGCGGGCGTTCCCAGACGTCGCCATAGACATATTGGTGGGTCATTTCGACCAGCTTCGGGAAATCCGGATTGATGCGGTCGCGGCGCGCGGAGGGTGGGGCTGCCATGGGAAGTCTCCTCATTCGGTGTTCAGCACATCACCGGCAGAGGAACATCTGAAACGGCCCAGCGCTTACCGCGCCCAGGGCCTGACCTTCCCCCGCTTGTTCTGTGTTGTGCCCATCCTGCGACCAGTCGCGCCGCTCGGCAAGCGGGCTTTCAGCCGCCTTTGATGCTCCGCGCGGCAAGGTCCAGCGCCGCCGCCACTGTCGCGGCGCGCACTGCCGCGCGATCACCTGGGAAGACATGGCGTTCCACCTGCGTCGCCGCGCCTTCGCGTGCGCAGCCAATGAAAACCAAGCCCACCGGCTTGCCTGGCGTGGCGCCACCTGGCCCTGCAATACCCGTGCAGGAAAGGGCAAGGGACACGCCCGCGCGGCCTCGCGCCCCTTCCGCCATTTCGCGGGCTACTTCTTCACTGACGGCACCGCGCGCTGCCAGGGTTTCGGATTGCACGCCAACCATCTTGTGCTTGGCGTCATTCGCGTAAGTCACGAAGCCCGCCACCACCACGGAAGATGACCCAGCAATCGCGGTCAGCGCCGCGGCAATCAGCCCGCCGGTGCAGGATTCCGCCGTCGCCAAAGTCATTCCCTTGGCATCCATCAGCGCCAGCAAGCTACGCGCCTGATCGAGTGTTGCTTCTGGCAGCATGGGTCAGATCACTCCCGGCAATAATGGGCGCGCCAGCATCAGCGCCGCCGCCACCAGCGCACCCGCGACAATATCATCCAGCATGACACCAAAGGCGCCCTTTTGCTGATCCGCCCAGGAAATCGGCCAGGGTTTTAGGATATCGAAAATGCGAAACAGGCCAAAGGCGATCAGCACGCCCCAAAGGCTGGCATCCAGGCTCAAGCCCGCGAGCGCCAACAACATGCCTGCTGCCTCATCCACCACAATCCAGCCAGGGTCTTGATTGGGTGTGTCGCGCAGTACTTCGCGCACAGCGTAAAATCCGATCAGCGTCACCAGCATCGCAAGCAGCAAGGCAGCAACCGGCCCCAGCAAGGCCGCAGGCAAAACCACCAAAGACCCCCAAGTACCAGGCGCTGGTTTCAGCCGGCCAACGCCGCCCATAGTCGCGACCAGCAAGGGCAGTTTCATGCGCTCACTTCGCGCTGGCCAGCCAGCTTGCCATGGGGTGCGGCGCAGTCGCGGGCGGATTCTGGCGCGCGCGATAAATCACCGCGCCTTCAACAATGCGCTGCACGTAATTGCGTGTCTCGGTAAAGGGAATCATTTCCATCCAATCGAGCAAGTCACGTTCCCCACGCAGTGGATTGCCATAGGTGACAAGCCATTCATCCACGCGCCGCGGCCCGGCATTATAGGCCCCCGCTGCCATCACCAGGGACCCTTCAAAGCGCCCGAGCATTTCATCCAGATAGGCGGCACCCAGCTTGATATTGGCCTGCGGATCCGCAGTCAGCATATCTACGCGGTAATTCATGCCAAGCCGGCGCGCGACAAGCTGCGCGGTCGCGGGCAATAACTGCATCAAGCCGCGCGCATTGGCGCTGCTGACCGCTTCCGTATCGAAATTGCTTTCCTGCCGCGTGACCGAGAAAATGAAGGCAGGTTCAGGGGACGTCACGGGCACGCGGAAGGGCGTTGGCCAGCCTTCCGGCAAAAGCATATCGCCTTCAATCGCCGAACCCCGCGCCACCCATACGGCGTGATCCGGCCGGCCGATGTGATTGGCAAGCCGCACCGTCAGAAGTCTGTCTTGCGAATCAGCCGAAACTACCCGCAAGCGCAGCAAGAAGGCGCGCGTGCGCCGCGTTTCGCCAAGTTCGGCCAGGGTTGTCACAACGCGGGCCAATTCGCGCTGCGCGAATTCTTGAGCCCGCCTTTGATCAATCGGGGGCGTTTGTAGCGCGCGCAAGCGCCGATCCAACGCTTCCTGACTTTCGCCCATCGTCAGCGCAGCAAGCTGGCCATAAAACGCGGTCGGCAATTGCGCGGCGGCCGCGTAGCGTTCCCGCGCGGCAGCATGAGCACCACGCGCCGCCAGCGCCCGGCCTTCCCAATAAAAGGCGCGTGCACGCGTAATGACCGAACGCGAGCCAAGTGCAATGGCGACAAAATGCCGCTGTGCCAGAATGGGGTCATTCAAGAAACGCAATGCGATGAAACCCGCCAGGAATTCTGCCTCGATCCGGCCTTCACTACCCATGGGCTGGCCGTGAAAAGCCGCGATGCGGTGCGCATCCTTTGGGTTGTTCAGCCGCAGAAGCTTGCGCGCTAGGATTTGCCGTTCCACCCAAACCGCGCGCGCGATTTCGGGGTCCATATTCGCCTGGAAGGGTTCCGCAACAATCCAGCTTGCCGCCGCATCGGCATCCTGATCGCGCCGGCGTAACAACCGGGCCCTTTCATATGCCCAGCCAAGATCAAGCGGGCGGAGCATAATTTGCGTCACCCCCGGCTCGCCAGCCAAAGCCATGCGCATTTCGCCTGATCCGCGCGGCACGCCAGTCATGCGTTCAAGGGCGCGCTGCGCGCCTTGCAAGTCGCGTGCGAAAAACAGCCGGTCGAAACGCTTCTGGTGATCCTCTACAGTCAATAACCGGCCGAATTGCGCCATGATGGCAGCTTCGGCTACGGCATCGCCAGGTGTTTCCGCCCAGGCGCGGCGGAGCGTCTGTTGGGCACCTGGCTCCCCTTCCAAACGCGCGCTGGCTTCAATGGGGGGCCGTGCTGCACCGTTTGAGGTATTCTCCGGACCGCGCCGCATCATATCCAGGAAATTGCCCGGCTGCGCCTGGGTTCCCGTGCCGCGCGTCAAAGCCTCAGCATGGCGCAGTGCTGCAGAAAGGCTGCGCGGTGAGAAAGTGCTGAAATGCGCCAGCACCAGCGCATCATCTGCGGGGCCGCCGAAAGCGGCCTCTGCCCGGCGCGCGGTGGTATCCACCAAAGGCCAATCGGGATTGTCGCGCAAAAAGCCGACAAGTTCAGTCGCCGTGGCAGGCGCGGTGCGATGCGTAAGGCGCATCCACAGCACGATCTTCGCGACCAAAGGATCAGCAGCGGCGGCATAGGTATCCGCTTCCGCCCAACGCGCGCCATTGGCTGCGGTGATGGCGGCCTTGCCGGCGGTGATTCGCGCGGCCTGGGTTGGTGCGTTTTGCGCAATGGCCGCAACGGGAAGCAGCAAAGGAAGGCTTAGAAGTAACCGGCGCGGAACCTTCATGGCACCACTATCCCCTCAGCGTTACCCGCGCGCCATTGCGGGTTTCGCCTGGCAGGCAAAGCGCGGCGATGCCAGGCGCGACATCTGCAGGTTGTGGGATCGTTGAGGGGTCCTCGCCCGGCATGGCAGCGGCGCGCATTTTGGTGGCGACAATGTCAGGATCAACAAGGTTGACGCGTAAGGGTGTCGCCTCCACCTCCTGCGCCCATGTCATGACCAGATGTTCCATGCCAGCCTTGGATGCGCCATACATGCCCCAATAGGCGCGAGGGCGCAGCATCCGACCGCTGGTCACAAACACCGCACGCCCCGCATCGGAAGCGCGGAGCGGCGGATCGCAGCTGCGGATCAGGCGCCAGCTTGCGGTCAAATTCACCGCCATCACTTCCGCCCAATCGCGCGGTTCAATATGCGCAACGGGCGTCAGCTTGTTCAAAGCGCCCGCATTATGCACCAGGATATCCAGCCGACCGAAGCGTTCCACAATGGAAGGCCCGATCATATCAATATCCTTCTCAGCCTTTTGCAGATCAAAGGGCAGCAGCGTCGCGGGCTTACCGCCGGCGCTGCGGATCGCGTCATCCACTTCTTCAAGCCCGCCCTGGGTGCGCGCCACCAGCACGCATTGCGCACCGAGCTTGGCCAGTTCCAGCGCCAGCGCCGCGCCGATCCCCCGTGAAGCGCCAGTGATCAGCGCAACGCGGCCTTCCAAAGCCGCCATGGTCACTGCCCCGCCGGTTGCAGCAGGGAAAGCTGCCGGTCCGAATTATCCATCCAATCCGTCAGCGGAATAGCATAATCGCCGGTGAAGCAGGCATCGCAAAAATGCGGCTTTTTGGGATCACGCGCCGGCTGCCCAAGCGCGCGATAAAGCCCATCAAGCGAAATGAACGCCAGGCTATCCACGCCGATGATGCGCGCCATTTCGGCGACATCATGCTTGGCCGCCATCAGATCCGCGCGTTCAGGCGTATCAATGCCGTAATAGCAAGAATGCGTGGTGGGCGGGGAGGAGACGCGCATATGCACCTCAGTCGCCCCTGCCTGGCGCACCATTTCAACAATCTTGCGGCTGGTGGTGCCGCGCACGATGGAATCATCCACCAGTACCACCCGCTTGCCCTGCAACATGGCGCGATTGGCGCTGTGCTTCAGCTTCACGCCCAGATTGCGGATCTGATCCGTTGGTTCAATGAAGGTGCGCCCGACATAGTGATTGCGGATGATGCCAAGTTCAAACGGTATGCCGGCTTCTACCGCATAGCCCATGGCCGCCGGCACGCCGGAATCCGGCACCGGCACAATCAAATCCGCCGCAACACCGCTTTCGCGCGCCAATTCGGCGCCGATGCGCTTGCGTGTTTCATAAACCGGCGTGCCTTCCATGACGCTGTCAGGGCGCGCGAAATAGATATATTCAAAAATGCAGAAGCGGCTTTCGGTGCGGCTGAAAGGCTTGATGCTGCGCAAGCCGCTATCGTCAATCACCACCAATTCGCCCGCTTCGATGTCGCGCACGAACTCCGCGCCCACGATATCCAAAGCGCAGGTCTCAGACGCCAGCACCAGTCCGCCATTAGGCAGCCGCCCCAAGACAAGCGGGCGTACACCAAGAGGATCACGCGCCCCAATCAGTGCGCCATTATGCAAAGCAACCAGCGAATAGGCGCCTTGCACCTGCTTCAGCGCATCAATCAGCCTATCAATCACGGTGGAATACAGGCTGATCGCGATCAGATGAATAAAAACTTCCGAATCCGTGGTGCTTTGGAACAGGCAACCGCGCCGCACCAAGGCGCGCTTCAGCGCAAAGGCATTGGTCAGATTGCCATTATGCGCCACCGCAAAACCGCCAAATTCAAAATCCGCATAAAGCGGCTGCACATTTCTGAGCGCCGTTTCACCCGTTGTTGCATAGCGATTATGCCCCACCGCATACGGCCCGCGCAGCGATGCAATAACCTTGGCTTCGCCGAAATTATCGCCAACCAAGCCAAGCCCCTTATGGGCGTGGAACAGCCCGGCCTCATCCAACGTCACGATACCCGCGGCTTCCTGGCCGCGATGCTGCAACGCATGCAGCCCGAGCGCGGTCAGTGCGGCAGCGTCGCCAGAATTCCACACGCCAAAGACGCCACATTCCTCATGCGGCTTGTCATCCTCGAATTGTGCGACACGCGGCATGGGCAACCTCAATTCCGGCTGCGCGCAGGGGGGCGCAGCAATTCTTCAACGGTGGGCGAACGCGGCAAGGGTGGTTCATTCAGGCGCGGGCGATATTCCGCCGGCATGGCTTCCACCAACATATGGGCTCCCTGCGACAGAAACGAAAGGGACCGCGCTTCCAGCACCGGTTCCGGCCAGCGATCTCCCGGCAGCAATAAGCCCGCGACGATATAGGCCACCACGAGCAGAAAGGCGCCACGCGCCGCGCCGAAAACCAGCCCCAGCACGCGGTCAATCCCGCCCAAGGCGGAATCCTGCACGCGATCCGCAACCGCATTGATCATCAACTTGAAGACTATCAGCGCGACCAGGAAAACCACGCCCGCACCAATGGCTTCCGCGAGCCAAGGCGGCGTGAAATAGGGGTCAAGGAAGGGCTGAACCTGTTTGCGCGCCAGCAGGGCCACCACCGCCGCACCAACCCACCCCGCCACGCCCAGCGCTTCGCGCACCAGGCCATGGAAAAAGGCAAGAATAGCCGACAGGGCGATCACCCCCAGCAGAATGATATCAACCCAGTTCATCGGTCGTCCCTATACCCTTCGTGGACAGGCGCGTCACGTCTTGGCCTTTGTGGGCAGAGTCTTTTCCGCAAAGCGGGCCACCAGATCGGCCAAATGGCCGATTTCTGAAAGCTCCATGCCTTCCGGTGCCGCCGCGGTGCGGCCGCCACGCGCCACCCGGCGCGGCAGGCTCGCACCAGAAAATCCCAGCTTGGCCGCTTCCCGCAGGCGCAATTCCGCCTGGGATACCTGGCGCACCTCACCCGAAAGCCCGACCTCACCAAAATAAACCGCGCCTGAATCCGTGGGCCGGTCTGTCGCCGCCGAAATCAACGCCGCCGCCACCGCCAAATCCGCCGCCGGTTCGGTGATGCGCAAGCCCCCCGCGATATTCAGATACACGTCATTCTGGCCGAGGCTCATGCCGCAACGCGCCTCCAGAACGGCGAGCAGCATGGAAAGCCGCCCGGAATCCCAGCCCACCACCTGCCGGCGCGGAGACCCGCCCGAAGATGGTGACAGCAGCGCCTGGATTTCGACCAGCACCGGGCGCGTGCCTTCAATGCCGGCGAATACCGCGGAGCCCGAGACATTGCCGCGCCGTTCCGCCAAAAACAGCGCTGATGGATTGGCCACTTCCACCAAGCCGCGATCGGTCATTTCGAAAACGCCGATTTCATCGGTGGCGCCGAAGCGGTTCTTTACCGCGCGCAGGATGCGGAATTGATGGCCGCGATCGCCTTCGAAATAAAGCGTGGCATCCACCATATGTTCCAGCACACGCGGCCCCGCCAGCGTGCCTTCCTTGGTGACATGCCCCACCAGCACCAGCGCAAAGCCGCGCGATTTGGCCAGCCGGATCAATTCAGCCGCGCAAGCGCGCACCTGCGCGACGGTCCCCGGTGCTGAATCCAGCGCATCCAGCCAAGCCGTCTGGATCGAATCCATCACCACCAGTGCGGCATCTGTTTCCTGTTCCAAGCTGGCGCCGATATCGCGCAAGGCCGAAGCGGCGGCCAATTCCATCGGGCTATCGGAAAGCCCAAGGCGAGCGGCGCGGAGCCTGACCTGCTCCACCGCTTCTTCGCCCGAGATATAAAGCACCCGTCGCCCGGCTGAGGCGAGCCGGGCCGCCGCTTGCAGCAGGATGGTGGATTTGCCGATGCCGGGGTCGCCCCCCACCAGCACGGCAGAGGCCGGCACAAAGCCACCGCCCAAAACCCGGTCCAGTTCCGCAATGCCGGTCACGATGCGTGGCGGGGGGGCGGATTCGCCCTTCAGGCCGACAAATTCAACGCGGCGCCCGCCGGCGGTTTTGGCGGCGGGGCCGGGGCCGCGCGGGGCGGTGGTTTCCTCGATCAGCGTATTCCAGTCGCCACAGGCATCGCAGCGCCCCTGCCATTTGGGGCTGACCGCCCCACAGGCTTGGCACACGAAACGGCTGCGATCCTTGGCCATTCAGGCGCGCACGCGGATCAAATGATCTTGGTGCGGATATCGCCCACACCTTCAACAAAACCTTCCAGCACATCGCCGCGCACCACGGCGGCCACACCTTCCGGCGTGCCGGTCATGATCAGATCTCCGGGGGCCAGTTCGACCAGTTCGGACAAATTGGCGATGACTTCGGGGACGGACCAGATCAGCTTGGACAGGTCAGAGGTCTGCGTGACCTTGCCATTCACCTTGAGTTCGATCTTGCCCTTGGACGGGTTAATTCCGGCGGCGGGCACCAGCAGGCCCATGGGGGCGGATTTGTCGAAACCCTTGCCCATATCCCAGGGGCGGCCTGTCTTTTTCGCTTCATTCTGGATGTCGCGGCGCGTCATGTCCAAGCCGGCGCAATAGCCCCAGACATGGGAAAGCGCGTCAGCCACCGCGATATTGCGCCCGCCGCGCCCGATGGCGACGACCAATTCCATTTCATGATGCAGTGATTTGGTGACGGACGGGTAAGGCATATCCGCAGCATTGATCACCACGGAATCGGCCGGCTTGGCGAAGTAGAAGGGCGGTTCGCGGGTTGGGTCGCTGCCCATTTCAATCGCGTGTTCAGCGTAATTCCGCCCCACGCAGAAAATGCGACGCACCGGGAAAAGCGCGTCACTGCCTTTGATCGGCAGCGCGGCAACGGGCGGGGGCGGGAAGATATAGGAAACCATGTGAGCAACTCCTTCGGGCCTTTACGGTCGCTATAGCCCTAGCCGGGGCGCACCGGAAGGCGGGGCAGCGGCTTTGCGTGTTATGTGAGGTTGACGACGCATCTGTCTGAGGCGCCAAGATTCCGCCAAAACAAAAACGCCCGGTCAGGGGGGTGACCGGGCGCTACTTTGTATTTTCCGATCGGAAAGGTCGGGCGAGCCGGCAGGGGAGCCGGGATCGCGACCGCCGGCAAAGCCATGGCCGACAAGGATTTTCTAGAACATTTGGACGAAAAAGCAAAGCCCCAAAAGCGGTGGCCCCGCGTGAAGAAACCGCCTCACTCTGCCGCTGCGGAGAGCCTTGCCCCGGCATGGACGGCAGCGGCGCGGCCAAAGGCTTCGAAAATCGCGCGGCTATCGGCGTCACGCTCCCAGTCATATTCGGGGTGCCATTGCACACCTAGCGCGAAGCCGCGCGCACCTTCAACGCGCACCGCTTCTACGGTGCCATCCGGTGCCCAGCCTTCCGCGACCAGCCGCGGCGCCAGGCGCTGCACCGCCTGGTTATGCAGAGAATTCACCGCAAGCTGAGCCGCGCTGCGCGAAGGTGCCGTGAGCGTCGCGGCGAGCGCGCCGGCGCCGTCAACCCGCACAAGATGCGCCTTGCCGGTGCGTACCAGGGGGATTTTCTGATCCGATGGCGTGGAATGATCCATCCGCCCCGGCAAATCCTGCACACGCTGATCCAGGCTGCCACCCAGCGCCACATTCAATTCCTGCATGCCGCGACAAATCGCGAGCAAAGGCACCCCCGCAGCAATGGCAGCGCGGATCAAGGGCAGGGTGGTGGCATCGCGGTCCTGATCTTCCGGCGTGCCTTCGGCATGGGGGGGGCCATCATAATGGCCGGGCCAGACATTGGACCTGCTGCCGGTCAGGATCAGGCCATTGATATGGGAAAGGTAATCCTCTGCCGCGTTCTGACCGGCTGCGGGCAGCAGCACTGGGGTGCCGCCCACAGGGCCGGTCACCACGCGCACATAGCTGTCAGACGCCGCGTGATTGGGCGTTCCGAAGATGCCGAAGGGCTTTATGCAGCAGGAAATGCCGATGAGAGGTCTCATGGGGTATTACATTTCCGCGACACCATGGCGGGATCAAGGCGATTCGGTTGATTTGCGAAGATTTTTTTGGGGTAGGGTCGCAAGTGTCACGACTTCACGTCAGCGGCGGCGCCAGCCAGCGCTGAAAGCCGGGCCTTTCGCCAAGCTTGGCGTACCAGCCCGCTAGGGTGGGGAATTCCGGCATGCCAGGCAGGCGTACTTCAGGGCCAAACCAGCGCCGCGCGTAGCAGCCCAGTCCGCCATGGCGCGCTATCCAGGCATCCACCGTCTGCCAGAGCTAACAACCACCTGCAAATGGCACATCAATCCGCGTATCTGTTGAATCAGGTCTTGGGAAAGAACCGAACAATACTGGTAGAATATTTCGTGCCAGTACAGCAGGCTGTCCGCAGGGACCTTCACTGATTGCGCGAGTCTCGTACACTTTTCTAGGTGTCGAACCTATTTTCTCATATAAATCAAACGCTCCATGCCGTGTAAATATGCGTGCGTTGACAGAATGAGTTTGGCTACCCACGACACCATAGGTTGGTTGGAAGGTGGTTACGCCGCCAAATGTTGTCGCTGACAAAACTCCGGTCTGACCGAAAATAGGCGTCGAAAATATGCGCTGTTCTGTACGACCGCTGTCAATTCGAAAGTCTACTAGAGCCACAAGTTGAGCCTCTCGCTCTGATTCCACAATCAAGGCACCATGTGATCTCAATTCGTTCGATGCAATTCGTCTATGTGATTCAAATTCGAGTGTACCCAACTGCGCCCTATCTAGCGCAGAGACGAACACTTTTCGATTAGTGACCGTCGGACTGTCAACGCTGAAGGCGGTTACGCGAACCTTTGCAATAGGTGGTACCCCAGGTGTGTCGGCACAACTAACGGCCCCCATCAACACCAAGAGAGCCAAGATTTTGATACTTGCTTGCGGGTGGGCAGGCATGGGGTGCTCCGTCAGGTGAGCGGCGGCGCTAGCCAGCGTTGGAAGCCGGGCCTTTCGCCAAGTTTGGCGTACCAGCGCGCCAGGGTGGGGAATTGCGGCATGCCGGGCAGGCGCACTTCAGGGCCAAACCAGCGCCGCGCGTAACAACCCAGCACGATATCGGCGATGGTCATGGTCGCGCCATCCAGATACGGCCCGCCATGGCGCGCGATCCAGGCATCGAGGATCGCCCAGCATTCGCCGGCGGCCTGTGCTGCCGCTTCAATCTGCGCCATGTCGCGCTTTTCCGGCGGTGTGCGCACCTGGCCCCAGAACAGATTGCGCTCAGCCGGGCCCAGGGTAGTTAGCTGCCAATCCATCCAGCGATCCGCCAAAGCGCGCGCTGCCGGGTCTGCCGGGTAAAGTGGGCTTTGGTATTTCATCGCCAAATAGCGCAGCACGCTATTTGATTCCCACAGCACGAAATCGCCATCTTCCAGCGTGGGCACGCGGCCATTCGGGTTCATGGCGCGGTAATCCGCATCATTCACCCGGCCATGTTCCATGCCGGCATCCACACGATCATATGGTTGCCCGAGTTCATCGAGCATCCACAGCACCTTCTTCACATTGATCGAATTGGTGCGGCCCCAAAGCTTCAACATCTCAGCGCCTTTTCGCTTCAATCGCGTCCCAGATGGCGCGTTCCAGATACACGCCATCAAAGCGCGCCAATTCCTGCAAGCCGGTTGGGCTGGTCACATTGATTTCAGTGAGGTAGCCGCCAATCACATCAATGCCCACAAAGATCAGGCCGCGCGCCTTCAATTCCGGGCCGATGCGCGCACAGATTTCCATCTCCCGCTCTGTCAGCTTGGTGGGTTCCGCCCGCCCGCCGACATGCATATTGGACCGCGCCTCACCGGCCGCAGGCACGCGATTGATGCCGCCCATGGCAACGCCATCCACCAGGATGATGCGCTTATCACCTTCCCGCACCGCGGGCAGGTATTGCTGGATCATCAGCGGTTCACGCGAACGTTCCGTGAAAAGCTCCACCAGCGCATTCATATTCGGATCATCGGGGCGCAGATGGAACACGCCCGCGCCGCCATTGCCGAAAAGCGGCTTGATGATGATGTCGCCATGTTCCGCCCGGAAGGCTGCGATGCGGCGGCGGTCTGCGGTCACCATCGTAACCGGCATCAAATCCGGGAAATGCGTGACGAACAGCTTTTCCGGCGCATTGCGCACCTGGGCGGGATCATTCACCACCAGGGTCTTGGGGTGGATATGTTCCAGGATATGGGTGGCCGTGATGTAGCCCATGTCAAAGGGGGGGTCCTGGCGCATCAGCACCACATCGGCATCGCGGCCAAGGTCCAGCTCCTCCTCCGCGCCGAAGCTATAGTGGTTGCCATATTCGCGCCGGAGCGTGATGGGCCGCGCCCAGGCAGTCACGCGCCCGCCGCGCAGGGCCAAATCCCGGACATGGTAATGCCAGAGCTTATGGCCCCGCGCCTGGGCTTCCAGCATCAGGGCGAAGGTGGAATCGCCATCAATATTAATGGTTTCGATCGGGTCCATCTGGACCGCAACGCGCAGGGAAGTCGTCATGGCAATGATCCTGATTCTTAGCTTTCAGGGGGTCTTGAAGCCGAGAAAGCGGCGCTGCGCCAGCCCGGGGCAGGGCGGGCCGAAGCCTGGCGTCTTAAAAAACCTCAACAAGCTTATTGCCTTTCCCACGATGCCCTGCGTAACCTTCCAAAAGTAATATCACGGATGCCGCTCAAGGCCCGGACAAAACGGAGGAGATTAGGTTCATGTCAGGCTTAAAAAGACGCGATTTGTTGCTCGCAGGCGCGGGTGTTGCGGCTGCAGGGACACTGTCCGCCCCCATGGTCCATGGCCAAGGCACCGGCGGCACGTTGCGTTGCGGCTTCTGGGACCATTGGGTGCCCAATGGCAATGTGGTGATGCGCGAGCTTTGCGCCGAATGGGGCCGGGCCAATCGCGTGGACGTGCAGATGGATACTGTAACATCCAACGGCAACCAAATCCTGCTGACCATCAATGCCCAGGCGCAGTCGCGCACCGGCTATGATTTGATGTCCTTCCCCGCGTGGGAGCCGAGCAACCACCAGCGCATGCTTGAGCCGGTGGATGATGTGATGCGCAATCTGACCCAGAAATACGGCGCGGTGACCCCAGCGGCTGAATATCTGGGCAAGCCTAGTGGCAATTGGGTGGCCATCCCGGCCGTTGCTGGTACGCAGTTGAAGCCCGCTTGTGTGCGCTTTGACCTGATGCAGCAGCATGCCGGAATTGACATTCGCGCCATGTGGCCGGCCCAGAACGCTGCCGGCCCCACCGCGGGTCAATGGAATTGGGAAACCTTCGCCAAGGCCGCAGAAGCCTGCCACAAGGCCGGCTTTGCCTTTGGCCTGCCGATGGGCAGCTTTACCGATGCGGTGGATTGGGTCGGCTCGCTTTTCGCGTCCTACGGTGCCTTCCTGATGGATGACAAGGGCGCTGTGACGGTGCGTAATAATGCAAAGCTGCGTGCTGCGGTGGAAATGTGCGTCCGTATCAGCCGCTTCCTGCCGAATGATGTCTGGGCCTGGGATGATGGCGGCAATAACCGCGCGCTGATTTCCGGACGTTCGGCGCTGGTCTTCAACCCGCCTTCAGCGTGGGCGGTGGCAAAGCGCGATGCGCCGCAAGTGGCGGAAAATTGCTGGACGGTGCCGATGCCGGCCGGGCCGGAAGGGCGCTTCGCGCCTTATCTGCCTTATTTCTGGGGTATCTGGAACTTTAGTCGCAATAAGGGCGCGGCCAAGGCCTTCCTGGAATGGCTGTCTGATCGCGCCCAGGCGGAACGCCAGACCAATGGGTCCGGTGGCTATGACATTCCGCCCTTCACCAGCATGTCGGACTTTAAGGTTTGGGAAACCGAAGGCCCGCCGGTTGGTTCAGTCTATAACTACCCGGTGCGCGCGCACCATAATTCGCGTACCTCCATCGCCATGGCGCCCGCGCCGGCAGCAATGGCGGTGCAGATGTATAATCAGGGCCTGAATACCAAGCTCATTGCCCGCATCGTGCAGGGTGGTGAATCGGTGGATCAGGCGCTGGGTTGGGTTGAGCGCGAGCTGAATACCATCCGCCGGGGCGGCTGACCGCGCATGACGGGCGGCGCTGCGCCGCCCGTCTTTCACTTTCAGGAAAGGTTCAGCCCATGGCCGCTGACGCTAGCATGGCGCCACCTATGACACCTGCGCCCGGTTCAGGGCGCGCATCAACCCTGCAACGCCTTGCGCGGCGGCGGTCATCCATTGCCGTTTTAATGACTACGCCCTTGCTTGTGGTGCTTTTAGGCCTGGTTGCCTATCCGGCAGGTTATGGGATTTACCTTTCCACACTCAATCGCCGCATGACCGGCTTTATGGAAGCCGAATGGCTGCCCAATGGTCTCGGCAATTTTGAAATTCTGTTCGAAAGCGAAACCTTCTGGGCCGTTGCCCTACAATCCTGCATTTTTGCCATCACCGCGGTGATCCTGAAGGCGCTGATTGGCTTTTGGCTGGCCCACATGCTGAACGACATCCCAGCCAAGGGGCAACGCAAATGGCGCGGCATGCTGCTGATTCCCTGGGTTATTCCGCCGGCGCTTTCTACGCTTGGCTGGTGGTGGATGTTTGATCCCTCCTATTCTTCCATCAATTGGCTGTTCCAGGTGGTCGGCATTGCGGAAGTGCCCTGGCTTGGGGAGAAATGGTGGGCACGGCTTTCCATCATCATCGTCAATGTCTGGTATGGCGCGCCGTTTTTCATGATCATGTATCTGGCAGCACTTAAATCCGTGCCCGAACAGCTTTATGAGGCCGCCGCCATTGATGGCGCCTCAAGCTGGCAGCGCTTGCGTTACGTGACCTTGCCGATGATGGCGAACATCATATCCATCACGGTGTTGTTCAGCCTGATTGTCACCTTCTCCAATTACGACATTGTGCGCGTGCTGACCAATGGCGGGCCGCGTGATCTGACGCATGTTTTTGCGTCCTACGCGTTCCAGGTAGGTATTCTTTCGGGCAATATCCCGCGTGGTGCTGCGGTTAGCCTGTTCATGTTTCCGATCCTGGCGATTTGCGCCTTTTTCGTCCTGCGCGGCGTCACCCGCCGCAACAAGGAGCAGATGTAATGTCCGCGACCCCTACAAGCCGTCGCGATCTGCCCGGTATTTATAGCAAAGCGGGATCACTCCGTGCTGAACGGCGCTGGGCGCTGATCTGGGCCTATATTTCGCTGATCATATCCGCGGCCATCCTTCTCATGCCGCCGGTTTATATGCTGATCACCAGCTTCAAAACCAGCCGCGAAATTGCTGATCAGAACGGCAACCCCTGGATCGTGCGCGATCCGACACTTGGTAATTATTGGGCGCTGATTGCCGATCCGATGTTCCAAGGCTTCTTCTTCAATAGCGTCATCATTACCCTGGTGGTGGTAGTGCTGACCATGGTGATTTCGATCCTGGCTGCCTTCGCACTTTCGCGTATGCGCTTCTGGGGCAGCCAAGTTTTGGCCACAGGCGTCTTCCTGACCTATCTAGTGCCGGATACGCTGCTGTTCATTCCGCTCTATCAGATTGTGGGCGGGCTTGGCTTGCTCAATTCCATCTGGGGCCTGATCCTGGTTTATCCGACACTCACGGTGCCTTTCTGCACCTGGATCATGATTGGCTATTTCGCTTCCATCCCAAAGGAATTGGATGAAGCGGCGCTGATTGATGGCGCCACCTGGCCGCAAATGCTGATGAAGATTTTTATTCCCGTAGCGCTGCCTGGCATTATTGCCGCGACGATCTTTGCCTTCACGGTTTCCTGGGCAGCTTTTGTTTATCCCACCGCCTTCATCACCACGCCGGATCAGATGCCGCTCACCATCGGCGTTGTATCGCAGCTGGTGCGTGGGGATACTTTCGCCTGGGGGCAGATCATGGCAGGGGCCTTACTGGCCGCGCTACCGCCAGTGATCGTGTACGCCTTCCTCATGGATTATTACATCGCCGGCCTGACCGCCGGCGCGACCAAGGGTTGAACAAACATGGCTCAGGTATCGCTTCGCAAGATCGTCAAGGCCTATGAAGGCGGCGTTCAGGCAGTCAAAGGCATTGACCTTGAAATCGCCGACCACGAATTCGTCGTCCTGGTCGGGCCTTCGGGCTGCGGCAAATCCACCACGCTCCGCATGATTGCTGGGCTGGAGGAAATCACCTCGGGCGATATCGCCATTGGCGGCACACTGGTGAATGACATCCCACCGCGGGATCGTGACATTGCCATGGTGTTCCAGAATTACGCGCTTTATCCGCACATGAGCGTTTACGACAATATGGCCTTCGGCCTGATGCTTCGGAAATTCCCGAAGGCGGAAATTGATCGCCGCGTGAAGGAAGCCGCACGCATTCTGGACATCACGCCGCTGCTGGAGCGCAAGCCCAAGGCGCTTTCGGGCGGGCAGCGCCAACGTGTTGCCATGGGCCGCGCCATTGTGCGCGACCCCAAAGTCTTCCTGTTTGACGAACCGCTTTCCAACCTGGACGCCAAGCTGCGCGTGCAAATGCGCACCGAAATCAAGAAGGTGCATCAGACGGTGAATACAACCACCGTGTATGTGACGCATGACCAGGTGGAAGCCATGACCTTGGCTGATCGGGTCGTAGTCATGAATCACGGCATCATCGAACAAGTCGGGCCGCCGCAGGAATTGTATCACCATCCGGCGACGAAATTCGTGGCGGGCTTCATCGGCAGCCCTTCAATGAATTTCATCCCGGCCAGGCTGGAACAGGCTTCTGGCGCGCTGCGCTTGCATTTGCCGCATGACATTGTGCTGAATGTGCCGGCGGCACGCACCGCGCTCTATCAGCCCCATGCTGGCAAGGATGTGCTGTTCGGCATCCGCCCCGAACACCTGACGGATGACAAGGCGACGGATAAGGCCAATACCGCGCCGATCACGCTGAAGCCCGACGTGATCGAGCCCATGGGCATGGAAACGCTGGTGCATTTCAAGCTGAATGGCACGGAAGTCTCGGCGCGGCTTGATCCAGCGACCCCGGCTGCCGTTGGCGCGCCGCTGTCCTTGATTGCGCATATGGATCAGATGCATCTGATTGATCCCACCACTGATAAGGTTCTGTGATGAAACGTCTTGAAGGAAAAACTGCCTGGGTCACCGGGGCGGGCAGCGGCATTGGCCGCGCGATTGCCATCTCATTCGCCGCAGAAGGGGCGAAGGTCGCGCTGACTGGGCGGCGCGTTGGTCCGCTTGAAGAAACCGCGAAGATGATCGGCGGCGGCGCGGTGATTGTGCCGGCTGACTTGACGGATGAAAAACAAGTCGCCGCCGCACTCGCCAAGGTGGAAGCCACCATCGGCGGGCCGGATATTCTGGTGAATAATGCGGGCGTCAATCTGCCCAAGCGCTATCTGCACCAGCTAACGCCGGACGCCATTCGCGCGCTGGTGGATGGCAATCTGACTGCGCCCTTCTTCACCTCGGTCGCGGTGCTGCCGGGTATGAGGAAGCGCGGCGTTGGGCATATCATCCAAATCGCCTCCATGGCGGGGAAGAATATCTCCTTCCTGTCAGGGCCTGGCTATACGGCGGCGAAGCATGGGTTTGTGGCGCTGTCGCAAAGCATCAATCAGGAAAACGGTATCCATAACATCCGTTCCTGCTGCATCTGCCCGGGCGAAGTGGCGACCGATATTCTGAAGAACCGGCCCGAACCCGTGCCGCAGGAAGATATTGAACGCCTGTTGCAGCCGGAAGATTTGGCCGCCATGGCGCTTTTCGTCGCCACCATGCCAGAGCGCGCCAATATCACCGAAATGCTGGTGACGCCCACCTATATGCGGCTGCTCGCGCCACAGGCGAAAAAGATCGCCGCCATGTAATCGCGCCGCGCCGGCTGATCGATGGCCGGCGCGCTTTCCCTTTTTTGCGGAGTACCCCCTCATGGGCAGCACCCCTCCCGTTATGGTCAATGCCGAGGCGCTTGATGCGCTGGTCGCCAATGTGTTTCAGGCGGCCGGCTGTGATGGCCCGGAATCCAGGCGCATCAGCAGCCATCTGGTGGATGCGAATCTGGCCGGGCATGACAGCCATGGCGTGGTGCGCGTGCCGCGCTACGTGGAATGGCTGGAAGCTGGCTATGTGCTGAAGGGCCAGACCGCCGATGTGGTGACGGATGGCGGCGCCTTTGCCGTGATTGATGGCAAATGGGGTTTTGGCCAGACCGTGGCGCCCCAAGCCGTGGCGTTTGGCATTAAGCGCGCGGTGGAAAATGGCGTTTGCATCACCGCACTTCGCAATGCGGGGCATATCGGCCGCGTTGGCGCCTATGCCGAACAGGCGATGGAAGCCGGCCTAATTTCGATCCATTTCGTCAATGTCGCGGGCTCCATCCTTGTTGCCCCCTTTGGCGGTGTGGAGCGGCGGTTTTCGACCAATCCGATCTCGATTGGTGTGCCGCTACCGGGCCGGCCCATTCTGCTGGATTTCGCGACATCGCTGGTGGCTGAAGGCAAGGTCCTGGTCGCGTCATCTGGCGGCAAGGCGTTGCCGGAAGGCGCGCTGATTGAAGCCGATGGCCGGCTTTCGACCGACCCACATACGCTTTATGGCCCCTACGACACGCTTGGCCCGCGCGATGTTTCCAAGGGCACCGGCGCCATTCGCGCCTTTGGCGAACACAAGGGTTCGGGCCTTGCCTTCATGTGCGAAATGCTGGCCGGCTGCTTGACCGCGGGCGGCACCAGCGGCCCGGTATCTGAGCGCTCGCGCATCGCCAATGGCATGCTGTCCATTTTCATCTCACCCAAGCATTTCGGCACCCAGGCGGAATTTGAACGCATGGGGCTGATTTACGCGGATTGGATTACGGAAACCCGCCCCGCCGATCCGGCCGCGCCGGTATTGCTGCCAGGTGAACCGGAAGCGACGCGCCGTGCGGAGAGGCTGGCAGATGGTGTGCCGCTGCCGCAGGATACCTGGGCGAATATCATCGGCACCGCAAAGCGGCTTGGGGTGAATAGCGCGATCTGAAGTTAGAGTATCCGTGATGGTCAAGCCGCCCGTAGTTGCCATTGTCTACCTTTTTTGAGTAGGGCGTTTGCGAGGATGATGAGCTTTCGCATGACGGCGGTGATGGCCTGTTTTGGGGCTTTCCCCGCCTTGATGAGTTGTTCG
>CAIYMY010000111.1 GCA_903927465.1 uncultured Rhodospirillales bacterium
ATAAGTTTAATATTGTGAGTGTTAATCAGGCGAACACAATCTGCTACCAAAGAGATGTAGTGTCGCAAGCGAAACCGCGACGACTCTGGTGTAAAGAAATGAACAATCGAAAGCCTATAGGAATAAACTGGCCGATCCGCCTGCTTCGGGATCAGGTAATACATCATCCCAAGAAAGCCCGCGGTCAGGAAAAAGCCCACCGCATTATGGCCATACCACCACTGGATCATGGCGCCTTGCACACCCGGGGTAGCGGAATAGGAATGCGATGATCCAAGGCTGATGGGAATTGAGATATTGTTACCGATATGCAGCAACGCGACGGTAATGATGAAGGCCAGGAAGAACCAATTCGCCACATAGATATGCGGTTCTTCGCGCCGGATGATGGTGCCGCCAAAGGCGATCAGGTAGAAAACCCAAACCACCGTCAGCCACAAATCCACATACCATTCTGGTTCCGCATATTCCTTGCTCTGCGTGATGCCCAACACATAACCAAGTGCCGCCATGACAATGAAGAATTGGTAGCCCCAGAACAGGAACCACCCCATATCATCGCCGCCGAACAACCTGGCGCGGCAGGTGCGCTGCACGATGAACAGGCTGGTCAGGAACAGCGCATTGCCGCCAAAGGCGAAAACCACTGCGCTGGTATGCACCGGGCGCAGCCGCCCAAAGCTTGTCCATTCCAGATCAAGGTTCAGCAGCGGAAAGGCAAGCTGAAGCGCAATGACAACCCCCACCAGAAATCCCACCACACCCCAAAAGGCGGTGGCGATGGCAAAGGCGCGGATCGGGCCTTCCACGAAAACCGGCGGACCCGGCGGTGCGTGATGCCCTGCTGTGGCTGTAGCGGCCATGCTTGGTCTCCCTCAAGACGCGAGACTCGCAATCAGCCGCGTCGAGGGCAGGAAAGAATCATAAGCGTGCGCTGTCCTTGATAAAGATCAAATTCGCCAAACGGCGCTGCGCTAATTTGCGCAACCAACCGCCCGGGCTTTGCGCCCGTGGGGCAAGCGGAGGAAGCTTTCATGCCAAGCGAAGCAGCGATTGCGCCGCGCCGGCTTACTATTCGGAAGGTGGCGCCTGATCGTCCCTGGGTATGGCTGAATGCCGGCTGGCGCGATTTGATGGCGAACCCGATGATCAGCTTTTTCTATGGTGGTGCCTTGGCGGCGGCAGGCTGGCTGCTGATTCTGATCCTGCTTGGCGTGCGCTCTGGCTGGGTGATTCTGCCGGCCTCGGCTGGGTTCTTCATGGTCGCACCCTTACTCGCGACCGGGCTTTATGAGGCAAGTCGGCTCCGCGCTGAAGGCAAGCCTGTCACCTTCAAGGCCTGCCTTGCAGGCTTCACGCGCAATGGCCAGCAGCTTGCTTTCTTGGGCGTTCTGTTGGTGATCCTGCAGATATTTTGGGTGCGCGTCGCGGCGCTGATTTTCATGCTGATGTTTGGCATCAATTTCACGCCAAGCCTGGAAGATTTGCCGATGGCCATGCTGCGGTCCGACATGCTGCTGCCGTTCTTGATTGTCGGCACCGGCGCGGGGGCCATTCTGGCGGCGGTGGCGTTTTCAATCTCGGCGATTTCCATTCCCATGCTGGTGGATCGCGATGTCTCCGCCATGGAAGCGATTGTACTTTCCATACGCGCGGTGCTGACCAATCCGGGTGCCATGATCTTCTGGGCCGGGCTGATTGTGGTGTTCACGGCCTTCGCGATGTTGCCCTTCTTCCTGGGCCTGGCACTTGTGGTGCCGTTGATCGGGCATGCCACCTGGCACGCCTCTAAGGATTTGGTCGTCGAAGCCTGATCAGGGCCGCATGGTGAGCGCAGCCAGGCCCGTGCCGCGCAGGGGTTCCGCAAGCCGCGCGAAATCACACAGCAGCGGGCGGGTTTCGCGCGGGTCTATGATTTCCTCGACCCAGAAAGCCTCGGCGGTGCGGAAGGGGGAACGCAGCTTCTGCAAACGCTCATCAATTTCGGCGATTTTTGCCTCACGATCCGTGGCCGCATTCACTTCCGCCGCATAGGCGGCTTCGATGCCGCCTTCCAAGGGCAAAGACCCCCAGCGCCCGGATGGCCAAGCATAGCGGATGGAATAGCGCCCGGCAGGTTGATGCACGACACCCGCGACACCAAAGGCATTGCGCAAAATCACCGTGCACCAGGGCGCGCGGCATTGATTGACAGCCGCCATGGCGCGCACGCCCCAGCGGATGGTGGCGGTTTTCTCCGCTTCCAACCCCACGGCAAAACCCGGGCAATCCATCAGATAAACCACAGGCAGATGGAAGGTTTCCGCCAAATCCACGAAGCGGATGATCTTGGCGCAGGCATCGGCAGTCCAGGAACCGCCGGCGAATACCGGGTCTGACGCCAACACCGCAACCGGCAGGCCATCCAGCCGCGCAAGACCCGTGATGATGGGCCGGCCAAACCAGTGGCCCATTTCGAAAAAACTACCCTTGTCGAATAGTGTTTCGACGATTGGGCGCATCTTGTAGGCTTGGCGCGGATCGCGCGGGATCACGCTGATCAGCTTCGCATCGCGCCGCCCCGGAGCATCGCGCGACCGCAAGCGGGGCGAGACTTCAAACACCGATTGCGGCAGGTAAGACAGAAAGCGCCGCGCGGCAGCGAAGGCTTCTTCTTCCGTGTCCACCGCATCATCCACCGCGCCGGCCTTGCACTGAATCTCCCAACCGCCCAGGTCGCGCTTTTCAAGCTTTTCGCCAAGCCGCGCCACCACCGGGGGGCCGGCGACAAACATCGCGGAGGATTTCGTCATCACCGAATAATGCGACGCCGCCAACCGCGCCGCGCCAAGCCCTGCCACCGATCCAAGCCCAAGCGCCACCACTGGCACCAAGCCTAAATTCTGCGCGGTGAGGTGATAAAGCTGCGTGCCACCAACGCCGCCTGGCAGGTTCGCACGCCCAGAGGTTTCAATAGTTTTGACCGAACCGCCGCCACCCGAGCCTTCAATCATGCGAATGATCGGCAGGCGTAATTCACTGGCCATGCGTTCCGCCATGATGGGCTTTTCGCGAATGGTCGCATCCGCGCTGCCGCCGCGCACGGTGAAATCATCGCCCAGCACCACCACCGGGCGGCCATCAATCTCCGCACGGCCCATGACGCAATTGGATGGCGTCAGGCTCTCCAGATCGCCCTTGGCGTCATACTCGCCCCGCCCGGCAATCGCGCCGACTTCGTGGAAACTATCCTTGTCCACCAGCTTCAGCACACGTTCGCGCACGGTCAGCCGCCCGCCATCATGCTGGCGCTTCACCTTATCAGGCCCGCCCATGGCCTCCGCCATGGCTTGGCGGCGCTTCAGCTCCTCGATTTCCGGTTGCCAAGTCATGGGCGTTTCCCTTGGTGTCTTTCTGGCGGTGAGTGTCACGCGAGTTACCGCGCCCTGCAAGCGGGCGTTGTCGCCAGCCGTCCGAGCCCCCATGATAGAAAGGCCCAGCCATACGGAGAGGCCGCCATGCCAATTGATGAAAGCCTGAAATTTCTGCCCGTGAATATCGCGGTCCTGACCGTGAGCGACACGCGCGACATGGCAAGCGACCGTTCCGGCCAAACCCTGCAAGACAGGATCGAAGCCGCGCAGCATCACTGCGTCGCGCGGGAAATTGTGAAGGATGACCCAGACGCGATTGAAGCCGTGCTGCGGCGCTGGATTGCAGACCCTGCCGTGGATTGCGTGATCACCACCGGCGGCACGGGCATCACGGGGCGGGACGTTACTCCAGAAGCCTTCAAGCGCGTGCTGGAGAAAGAAATCGAAGGCTTCGGCGAATTATTCCGTTGGATCAGCTTTCAGAAGATTGGCACATCCACCATCCAATCCCGCGCCATGGGCGGTGTTGCAGGCGGCACCTATCTTTTCGCGCTGCCGGGTTCAACCGGCGCCTGCAAGGATGGCTGGGATGATATTCTGCGCTTCCAATTGGATTCGCGGCACCGCCCCTGCAATCTGGTGGAGCTGATGCCGCGGCTTTTGGAACATCTGAAGCCCGTGTAACGGGCGCGCGAGGAGACAACCCCCTCGCGCCACTCGCCTTACGCTGCCTTGGAAGTCGCCAAGGCCTTCCACACGATTTCCGGTGTCGCGGGCATATCAATATGCTTCACGCCATCCCCGGCCAGCGCATCCACCACCGCATTGATGAGCGCGGGCGGGCTGCCAACAGCGCCAGCCTCCCCCGCGCCCTTCACGCCAAGCGGATTGGTCTCACACGGCACTTCGATGAAATCCACGTCAATATTCGGCAGGTCATCGGCGCGCGGCAGCGCGTAATCCATGAAGGATGCCGACAGAAGCTGGCCGCTTTCGGCATCAAAGGCTGTGCGTTCCAGCATGGCCTGACCAATGCCCTGCGCGACACCACCATGCACCTGGCCACGCACAATCAGCGGGTTCAGCGCATGGCCCACATCATCAATCACGACATAATTCACGACCTTGATGATGCCCGTATCGGGGTCCACCTCCACCTCGGCGGCGTGGCAACCATTGGGGAAGGTGTGGGATTTGATCTGCGCCACTTCCAAGGCATCCAACAGCGTCACTTCCTGACCCTTGGCAGCGCGCGCCTTCTGCGCTGCTGCCAATTCCAGAATACCAATGCCCTTATCGGTGCCGACCACACCAAAGCGACCATTGGCCGTGGTGAATTCAATATCGGCCATGGCTGCTTCCAGATGCTCGGACGCCGCCTTCTTGCCCTTTTCCACCACGGAAGCCGCGGTCACCAGAATGGCCTGGCCTTCGGAATAAAGGCTGCGCGCGCCACCCGTGCCACCGCCCGAAGGCAGGCTTGCGGAATCACCCTGACGCACACGGATTTTCTCAATCGGGATGCCAAGCTCATGGCTGGTCAGCATGGCATAGGCAGTTTCATGCCCCTGCCCGGTGCTTTGCGTCCCGACATAAACATCCACGAAGCCGTCATCGGCAAAACGCACTGCGGCGTTTTCTGTGGCATCGCCGCCGGTCGCTTCCAGGTAATAGGCAAAGCCAATGCCGCGCCTTTTGCCGCGCCGCTGGCTTTCCGCCCGCCGCGCCGCAAAGCTGGACCAGTTCAGCTTTTCCAAAGCGGTGTCCATGAGTTTCGCAAACTCACCTGAATCATAACGCTGCCCCATGGCCGAAACGTACGGCATGGCAGAAGACGGCACCATGTTTTGCTTGCGGATCGCGACACGATCCATGCCCAATTCCTGCGCCGCCGTATCAATCAGGCGTTCCACCAGATAATTGCTCTCAGGCCGCCCGGCACCACGATAAGCATCTACCGGCACGGTATTAGTGATCACACCAACAACATTGGCGTAGATGGCGCCGAAATCATAAACACTCGCCAGCACCTTGGTGCCCGCACCGGTCGGGATAAAGGGCGCGAAAGTGTTCAGATAGGCGCCCATATTCGCCCAATTTTTCGTGCGCAGCGCAAGGAACTTGCCATCCTTATCCAAAGCCAATTCGCCGGCGGTGATATTGTCACGCCCGTGTGTGTCGGATTGGAAGGCTTCCGTGCGCTCGGACGTCCATTTCACTGGGCGCTTCAGGCGGCGGGCGGCGAAGCAGGTCAGCACGTGCTCAGCATACAAGAACAGCTTCATGCCGAAGCCACCGCCGACATCGGGCGTCACCACGCGGAAATGATCTTCCGGCACGTTGAAGACGCTGCCCGCGAGAAGCTTCCGCACCAACCAAGACCCCTGGGTATTGGTGTGCAACGTCCATTTGCCGCTGACCGCATCAAAATCCGCAACCGCCGCGCGGGCTTCCATGCTGGCCACTATAATGCGGTTATTCACTACTCTCAGGCGCGTGACATGCGCAGCCTTGGCGAAAAGCGCATCGGTCTTGTCCTTGTCGCCGACATGCCAATCAAAGCATGTATTGTTCGGCGCACTCGGCCAGATTTGCGGCTGGCCTGGCTTGGTCGCGCTGGCAAGATCGGTAGCGGAGGGCAGGATCTCGTATTCCACCTCAATCGCCTCAGCGGCATCGCGCGCGGCCTTATCGCTTTCCGCCACCACGAACGCGACCGGGTCACCCACATGGCGCACCATGCCTTCCGCCAGTGTTGGGCGCGGCGTGGATGACAGCGGCGAGCCATCGCTATTCTTGAGCGGAATCAGACAAGGCAGCGGGCCAAGCCCTTCGGCGGTCAAATCCGCTGCGGTATAAACCCCCAGCACCCCCGGCATGGATTTGGCGGCGGCGGTGGAGATGCTCTTGATCGCCGCATGGGCATGGGGGCTGCGCAGCACCACACCTAGGGCTTCGCCGGCCAGGCTGATATCGGCGGTATAGCGCCCATCGCCTTTCAGCAGCCTTGGGTCTTCGACACGACGAATGGATTGGCTGAGGCCGAATTTTGCCATGGCGAGGTACTCCCTGTTTCGCGTTCCTGGGTATCATTCAACAGGTGGGGGCGGGATGGAAAGAGGGAAAGGGATCGCGCGCCAAGATTTGTTGGGGGAGCATGCCGGCATCGGGTGAGCGATTGCGCCAAGGGGCCCATGCTGTCAGGGTGGGAGCAGAAAATAAGGAAATCAAAAGATTATGTCTGGAAATGTGACGCCACCACCGCCCGAATCCATGCTTTTGACGGGCCGCCTTGGGATGCAGGTCGTGCGCCAGGTGGCGGGAAATTGGTGGATTTTCATGCTCCGCGGCGTGGCCGCGATTATTTTCGGCATTTTGGTCTTCCTTTTTCCTGGGCTTGGCCTGGCGTTCATGCTGGCTTTTCTGGGGGCCTGGATGGCGCTGGATGGCGCCGGTTCGATCTACCAGGCCGTGAAGGGTGGCCACCCGACGGGCGAACGCAGCCGAACCTGGCTTTGGATTGATGGCATCATTTCCCTGGTTGCGGCGGCAGTCATGCTGTTTGCACCGGGGGTTTCCGCCATTGGCCTGCTGATTGTGACGGCTGCCTGGTTCCTTCTGTCCGGCGTGGCGCGGCTGATGCTGGCCTTCCGGCTTTCCTCCGTGCTGCTTGGGCTGCTCGGGGCTTTGAATATCGTGATCGGGGCCTGGATGCTGCTGCGCCCCGGGCCGGGCTTACTCGCGGTGATCTGGATAGTGGGGCTGGAGGCGATTGCTATGGGCGTCATCATGATCGGCCTTGGCTGGCGCCTTAAGCACATCCACCAAAACCCGCAGCTTGAAGCGGGGCAGACCAAGATTTGATCTGTGGCGGGGGCACTCGTGTAGGCTCACCCCATGTGGTTCCCCGCCCCCAAGGAGCTCCCGCTCCGCCCCTTCGCCCGCCTGCCGGATCGCTTGCGGAATCTGCGCCGATCTTCCTGGGCCGATGCCAATCGCGCCGGCGCGCCAATTGACAGCTTCCTGGAAGGCCCATGCTTTGATCGCGCGGGGCGTTTCCTGGTCACGGATATCCCCAATGGCCGCATCCTTCTGGTCGGGCCCGGTGATGCTTGGGAAGTGCTGGCGGAATATGATGGCTGGCCGAATGGCCTGGCACTTGGCGCCGATGATGCGCTGCTGATTGCCGATTATCGCCATGGGCTTCTCAGCCTTGATCCGGCGCGCGGTTCCATCGCGCCCTTGCTGGAAACCGTCGGCAGTGAGGGTTTTCTCGGCCTGAATGATGTCACGCTTGGCCCGCAGGGGGCGATTTTCTTCACTGATCAAGGCCAGACCGGCCTGCAGGACCCACGCGGGCGGGTCTATCGGCTTGCTGCCGATGGGCGGCTTGATCGGCTGATCTCCAACGGCCCCAGCCCGAATGGCATAGCGCTGAACAAGGCGGGTACGCATTGCTATGTGGCGATGACCCGTTCGTGTGAGGTCTGGCGCTTCGCACTCCGCGCCGATGCCATTGTGGGCAAGGCCAATCTGTTCTTCCGCACACCCGCCGGCACGTCAGGGCCGGATGGCATGGCGGTGGATGTGCATGATCGGCTGTTCATCGCCAATCCCGGCCATGGCATGGTCTGGGGCGTTGATCCGCATGGCGTGCCACTGTTTGCGCTGGATTGCCGGCCCTTTGGGCGCATGCCGACCAATTGCTGCTTCGCGCCCGATGGCGTGACGCTGCTGATCACGGAAAGCCAATCGGGGCAGATTTTGGCGGCGGAGATACCGCCGCCCTGACTTGCATGACTGACCTGCGGAACCCAGCAAGCCCGGCTTCACTCAACCGGCGCGAATCAGCCCCCGCAGGTGGCTCAGCACAATCTCAGCCGTCCGTTCAGGCGAATCGCTGGCGGTATTGATGCGCAGGTCGGGATTTTCCGGCGGCTCATAAGGGCTTGAAACGCCGGTGAAGTTTTGGATCGCACCGCTCATTGCCTTGGCGTAGAGGCCCTTGGGGTCCCGGCGCACGCACTCCTCGATCGGGGTATCCACGAAAACCTCTATGAATTCATCCTGATCAAATAATTCGCGCACCATCCGGCGTTCAGCGCGGAAGGGGGAGATGAAGCTGCACAGCACGATCAGGCCCGCATCCACGAAAAGCTTCGCAACCTCACCCACGCGGCGGATATTCTCCACGCGATCCTGGTCTGTGAAGCCAAGGTCGCGGTTCAGCCCGTGGCGGAGATTGTCGCCATCCAGCGCATAGGTATGGCGCCCTTCCGCATGCAAGGCTTGTTCGACCAGCTTGGCGATGGTGGATTTGCCCGAGCCAGACAGGCCAGTGAACCACAACACCAGTGGCTTCTGATGATCGAGAGCAGCGCGCGCATGCTTGTCAACCAGGAACTGTTCGGCATGGATATTGGTGGCGCGCCGCAGGGGGAAGTCCACCATGCCAGCGCCCGCGGTGCGGTTGGTAAAGCGGTCAACCAGGATGAACGCCCCGGTCGCGCGATTTTCAACATAGGGATCAAGCGCGACGCGGGTCGCGAGCGATAGGTTGCAGAAGGCGATCTCATTCATGTCGAGCTTCTTAGCAGGCGCCTTTTCCAGCGTGTTGATGTCCACGCGGTGCTTGATGGAGGTGACAGAAGCGGTTGTCCAAAGATTGCCGATCCGCATCATATATTGGCGGCCCGGCGGCAGAGTCTCCTCATCCATCCAAAGCAGATGGGCGGCGAATTGGTCGGTGACATCGGGCCGGTCGGCGAGTGGCGCAAGAAGGTCGCCACGCGCGACGTCAACCTCGTCAGCAAGGCAGATCGTAACCGCTTCTCCTGCTGCGGTGGTGGCCTGGTCGCCATCCGGACCCAGGATGCGGGCAACACGGCTTTGCTGGCCAGATGCCGCCACCACCACGCCGTCGCCAACCGCGATCTTCCCCGACGCCACGGTGCCAGAAAAACCACGGAAGTCGAGGTTCGGGCGGTTCACCCGCTGTACGGGGAAGCGGAATGGCTTACTCGCCGTGTCTTGGTCTACGTCCACACTCTCAAGGTGGTCCATCAGCGCCGGGCCGCGGTACCAGGGAGTATTGCCGCTGCGCTGGGTGATATTGTCGCCAAAGCGCGCAGAAACCGGGATCGGTACCATTGAGGCGAAGCCAAGGTCAGAGGCGAAGGTTGCCCAATCACCAACAATCCGGTCGAAGGTCGCTTGGTCAAAATTGACCAAATCGATCTTGTTCACCGCCAGCACGACATGGCGGATGCCAAGCAATGAGCAGATGTAAGTATGGCGCTTGGTCTGCGTCAGCACGCCCTTGCGCGCATCGGCCAGGATGATGGCAAGGTCGGAATTCGAAGCGCCGGTCGCCATGTTGCGTGTGTATTGTTCGTGGCCGGGTGTATCGGCAACGATGAAGCTCCGCTTCGGTGTACCAAAAAAGCGGTAGGAAACATCTATGGTGATGCCTTGCTGGCGTTCTGCCTCAAGCCCATCAACCAGCAATGCAAGGTCAATATCCTCACCCACCGTGCCGTGTTTGCGGCTATCCTTCGCGATAGTGGCGAGCGTATCATCCATAATCAGGCGGCTATCATAAAGCAGGCGCCCGATCAGCGTAGACTTGCCGTCATCCACCGAACCGCATGTCAGGAAGCGCAGCAGGGAGTGGGAGACTTCGATCCCCGTCTTCATCAGAAGTATCCCTCACGCTTCTTCCGTTCCATCGAAGCTTCCTGGTCCTTATCGATCAGGCGCCCGGCACGTTCACTCACGCGGCTTTCGCGCAATTCGCGGAGGACTTGCTCGATGGTCTCAGCTCGGCTCTCATGTGCCGCCGTGAGCGGCCAATCACCCATGGTACGGAAACGCACCCACAACGCCTCAACGCTTTCCCCGCCAGCGAGCGGCATGCGGTCATCGTCGCGCATGATCAGCATCCCTTCACGCCGGATGATCGGCCTCCGCGCTGCGTAATAAAGCGGTACGATCGGGATGTTCTCGGCGGCGATGTAGTCCCACACGTCGAACTCGGTCCAGTTTGACAGCGGGAAGACGCGCATTCCCTCACCCTGGTTGATCCGCGTATTGAAAAGCCCCCAAAGCTCGGGACGCTGATTGCGCGGTTCCCAAACATGGCCGGCAGTGCGGTGGCTGAAGATGCGTTCCTTGGCGCGTGCCTTTTCCTCATCACGGCGGGCGCCGCCGATCGCCGCATCAAAGCCGTGCTTGTCGAGCGCCTGCTTCAGCGCCTCGGTGCCCATGACGTTCATATGCACCTGGCTGCCATGGTCAATTGGGTTAATCCCACGCGCCAAGCCTTCGGGATTGGTGTGCACAATCAGATTCAGCCCGAGTTCTGCCGCGCGGCGATCGCGAAAATCGAGCATGGCGCGGAAATCCCAACCGGTCGCGATATGCAGGCAGGGAAAGGGCAGCTTGCCGGGCGCGAAGGCCTTCATGGCAATATGCAGGACAACAGAACTATCCTTGCCAATGGAATAGAGCAGAACGGGGTTACGGAAGCTCGCCGCTGTCTCCCGCAGGATCCCGATCGCTTCGGCTTCTAATTGGCGCATACGCGGCGTAAGCAAAATGGCACCCTTTCCAACTTCCGGATCATCCAAATAATTGTCGATACACTCAGACCATTAGCGCGGCATGAAGGACCGAAGCCGTGCCTAAGTCACCCGATCCAATTCCTGTTCCGTCATGCCCCCCGGCACCAGCGCCATGGGGATTTTCAGGCGTGACGCATGCCGCCCCGTCAGCGCCGAAATCAGCGGCCCAGGCCCGCCGCTGCCAGTCGCCATGGCCAGCACCAGGATGGAAATGCGCGGGTCTTCTTCGATCAGCGCCAGCAATTCCTCGCGCGCTTCACCTTCGCGGATGATCAGCATGGGCATGCCGCCCGTAATTTCACTGACATGGGAAGCAAGGCCAGCCAGCAGCCGCTCAGCCTCCGCACGGCGTTCTTCCTGCATCATCACGCCAACGCCGGCCCATTCCACCAACTCCACCGGTTCCAACACGCGGAACAAGGCCACGCGCCCGCCACCCTTGCGCGCGCGCAGGCATGCGTAGCGAAGTGCCACCGCCTGTTCGGCGCTGTCATCCACCACCACCAGGAAAACGCGATCCCGTTTGGCCTTGGTGGCTGCAGCGGCGGCTTCTTCGGAACCGGTCATCAATTTCTCCTGAACAGCACGCTGCCAAGCCATCCGGCCAGCGCAGCCAAGACAATACATAGCACGCCGTAAAGCAGCGGCTGCCCCCGGGCGAGTGAGGCGATATCAGCCGCCGTGCCCACACGTTCCACGCGCAGCGATAATTCCTGCCGCGCAATCACGCGGCTTTCGCGCACCAGCAAAACCTCAATCTGATAATCCCCAGTCTGCACCGTGTCAGGGAAGGCGATGCGCGCGCTGAATAACCGCTCCCCGGCGCGGGAGACGGGCGAGGCATATTCCTGCCAGCGCCCATCGGCCTGCTTCAGTTCTAGCAAGGCAGCGCGAAAGGCCGGGTTACGCGTACCCTCACTGCGCAGGCGCAGATTGTCGAAGCCCAGGCGATACTGCCGCCTTTCTTCCTCGGGCAGGATTTCCCAGACGCGGCGCGTGCCAGCCAAGGCATAAAAGCCCGGCACCTCCGGAAAACGCGTGGAAGGGCCATTCAGCCAAATGCCGAGCACATTGATCTTGCGGCGCACCACAACGCCCTGGGTCGGGCCGGTGGCGACCACGATCAAATCTTCTGGCGGATCGCCGCCCAAGGGATTTTGCGTTGCGCCAAAAACCAGCACGGAGGCGCCGGTGAAGCCGGTGCTGATCTCAACCCGGTCAGTCGAGAGCTCGGCCGTGATGGGCGACGCCGAAGCCATGCCACCCCCCAAAAGGCAGCCCAGCACACACAATATGCGGGCGAAAGCCTTCATGAGATGGGGCTGATCGTAAAGGCACGGCTTGGCGTTTGCAGCAGATTCCAGGCGAGGCCGATAGCAACGGATAGCACCAAAAGCCCAAGCAGGGCGCGGGTTTCCTCGCCCCGCAGCTTGGTGCCCATGGCGGCGCCAAACTGCGCGCCTGCCACACCACCAACCAGCAGCAACATGGTCAGCACAATATCCACGCTGCCCACCTGCCAAGCTTGCAGTAGCGTGACATTGGCCGAGACGAAAACCACCTGAAACAGGGATGTGCCAATCACAATCGCGGTCGGCATGCCAAGGATATAGATCATGGCCGGCACCAGCATGAAGCCACCGCCCACGCCCATGATGGCGGAAAGCAGGCCAATGCCAAAGCCGATCACAAGCGGCGGAATGACCGAAATATACAGCCTGGAATCACGAAAGCGCAGCTTGAAGGGCAGGCCATGCAGCCAGGTATGCTCATGCAGCTTGCGCCTCGGCGCCGTGCCGCGCCGGCGCCTAAGCAGCGCGGTGACGCTTTCACGCACCATCAATGCGCCGACAATGCCAAGGATCACCACGTAGAAAAGTGAGACCGCAACATCCACCTGGCCCCAGCGCTTCAAAAGCGCGAAAATCTGCACGCCAAGCGCCGAACCAAGCAGCCCACCTGCGAAAAGCGTAAGGCCCATCCGCCAATCCACATTGCCGCGTCGCCATTGCGCAATCAGGCCAGAGACGGAGGCACCCAGTGTTTGATTGGCGCCGGAAGCCACGGCGACGGCAGAGGGAATGCCGATCAGCATCAAAAGCGGCGTCAGCAGAAAACCGCCGCCCACCCCAAACAAGCCCGAAAGCCAGCCCACGCCAAAGCCAATGCCAAGCAGCAGCAGGGCATCTACACTCATTTCAGCGATAGGCAGGTAGACCTGCATCGCGAATCCGATCAGTCAAAACGTGAGCCGCCAGCGAAGCTTCGACCTTGCGGGGCAACCTCGCAACACATTTATCGGCGCCTTACAAGGCAGGAATGCGGCAGGGCCTTATCGCTTGGTGGCAAAGGCGACCAAGGCCAGAAAAAACAGACCCAAAAGCGCAAAGCCCGCAATGGCAAAGGGCGGGCCAATGCCATCCGCCAGCGCGCCCAACACCAGCACGCCAAGCGGCCCAGTGCCGATGCAGGTGGTGGTCAGGCCCAGAATGCGCGAACGCGCCTCCACCGGTGCTTGCATCATCACAATGCCGGTTTGCAGGCTGGCGAAGGCCGCCGTGCCAAAGCCGCCCAGCATCAGCAGCAAGGCCGCGAGCCAGAGTGAAGGGGCCAGTGCCGCCAGCGCCAGCACCGACAGGAAGGCGGTGGACCCCAGCAACAAAAGCCCCCTGCCCGCTTGCGGTCCGCGCCTAAGCGCCAAGGCAAGGCCCGAAATCAGCGCGCCAAGTGGCTCAGCCGCCGCAAGGAAGCCGATTTGAATGGCGCTTGCGCCAAAGGCACGATCGCCAAAGGCGGGCAGGATGGAATTATAGGAAAAGCCGAAGATATTCATCACCAGCGTCACGCCAAGCACTGATCGCAGCGCTGGATGGGCGAGTGCGATACGCAACGCCTCTGCCACCTCAGCAAATAGGCGACGCGGCACCAGGGCGCGGCGCGGTTGGCTGTAGCGCACGGTCGAGGCCAGCAGTAGCGCAATCAGGTACAGCGCGGAGGCGATGATATAGGCCGCAGTGATACCAAGTGTTTCATAAAGCACGCCGCCCAACATCGGCCCCAGCATGCGGGTCGTGCTGCCCGTTGTCGTATCAAAGGCGATGGCGGGGACGATGCGCTCCGGCCCTGCGGTTTCCGCCACCATGCGCCGGCGCGTGGCCAATTCATTGGTCCAAACCAGGCCACCGACCAGACCATTGAACCAAAGATGCCAAAGCGACAGCCAGCCCAAGGCGGAAAGGATGGCAATGGTAATGGCACCAAGCGCAGTCAGCGCCTGGCCGGCCATGAGCAAATGTTTGCGATTTAGGCTTTCCGCGACGGCCCCAGAAAGCGCCCCCATCAGCAGCATCGGCAAAGCGCGCGCCATCAGCACCAGCGATACGGCAAAGGCAGAACGCGTCAGTTCATAGGCGTAAAGCCCGCTGACCAACATTTCCACCCAGCGCATGGAATTGGTAAGCCCGCCCGCGCCCCAAAGCTTCAGAAAGGCGCGGTCGGAAAGCAGAACACGCAGCGGCGCGGGATCAGCCATGATGCCGCGCTAGGCTACACCCCATCAATACCCTGAATCACCCAAATGCAGCAGCGGGAAGGCGCTGAAGACATGCGGCGTATTCGTCGCCAATGCCCCCGAATGGATGAAGCTTGGGTTGAGTTCGCTGAACTTCGTGGCACCCAGAAGCCCCATGGCGGTGTAGATCTCGGTTTCCATGATTTCGAGCATCCGCTGCACCCCGGCAGCTCCATCAGCGGCCAGCGCATAGCAGTAAAGCCGCCCAAGCCCGACCAGGTCAGCGCCAAGGCAAAGCGCCTTCACCACATCGGTCCCGCGCGAAAACCCGCCATCAATCCAAACCTTCGCGCGGCCACCGACCGCCTGCACCACTTCCGGCAGCACATCCATGGCACCCCGGCCATGATCCAACTGCCGCCCGCCATGGTTCGAGACATAAACCACATCAACGCCATGGTCGCAGGCAAGCTTGGCGTCTTCGGCGGTGGCGATACCCTTCAGAATGACCGGTAGTTTATACTTGGCCTTGAAGCGATCCACCTGCTTCCAGGAAAGTGCGGCCTGGAATTCAATGCCCTGCACCCGCGCGCGCCAGGGCTTGGCGAAGCGGCGTGCGATATCGCGTTCGCGCCGGCTATAGACCGCGGTATCCACCGTGAAGCAGAAGGCATCATAGCCGGCTGCCACCGAGCGATCCGCATAATCATCAATGAAGCTGTCATCGCCGCGCACATAAAGCTGGAAAACCTTGGGGCCTGGCGTATTGGCCGCAGTTTCCTCAAGCCCTGGCTTGGTGACGGAGGAAACAATCAGCGGCACGCCAAAGGCCGAAGCGCCCTGCCCCGCTGTCGCTGCGCCATTGGCGCCGAAGCTTTCCAAGCCACCCACCGGCGCCAAGGCGACCGGCAGGCGGAGCTTCTTGCCGAACATTTCGGAAGTTGTGTCGATGGTCGAGACATCACGCAGCACACGTGGGCGAAACGCCAGTGTATCCAGCGCCAGGCGATTGCGGCGCATGGTGGTTTCGGTTTCCGTCGCCCCGGTCAGGTAATCCCAGATATTGGCATCGAGCCGATTTTTCGCCGCCTTGGCGAATTCGTGCATCGTCAGGAATTTGCCTTCAGTTTCACTCAACATCTTCTGTTTTCCTCAATGATCAACCAGCCAAAAACTCACGCGTCCAGCGTGCGTAATCATCCTCACGCATGGCGGCCTTCATCAGCGCCGCATCTGCAAGCCCGGGCAGCTTCCCGGGTGGGGTGCCATCGCGCAAGGCCTTAAGTGTGGCATGCACCGCAGCCATGGCCGCAAAGCTTGGCGCATGGCCCTGAAGGGCGATGCGCACGCCATGCGCCGCAAGCTTTGCCTTATCGGCGAGGGCGGGCGGCGTGCCGCCCAGCATCAACGGCACACCATCAGCTGCGGCTTGCAGCGCGGCAAGCTGCGCCCAATCGACAACACCAGTATAGAACAGCGCATCGGCGCCAGTTTTCGCATAGGCACGGGTGCGCGCCACCGCTTCATCCAAGCTGACCAAATTCACAGCGCTGGTGCGCGCCACAATGACCAGGCCAGGGTCTTCCCGCGCACTTAGCGCCGCGTGGATTTTCCCAAGCCCGGCATCCAGGCTGAGCAAGCCCGGCTCCCCGCCGCCATGGGCGCGGGGCAGGTCCGTGTCTTCAACGGTGAGTGCGGCAACCCCGGCGGTTTCCAATTCCTGCACCGTGCGCATCACATTCAGCGCATTGCCGTAGCCGTGATCGGCATCCACCATCAGTGGCGGCGCCCCGGCGCGGCAGATGCGGCGCGCCTGTTCGGCGAATTCCGTCAGCGTCACCAGAATAAGGTCAGGCGCACCCAATACGGCGATGGAGGCGATGGAACCCGCGAACATCGCCGTTTCAAAACCAAGATCGGTTGCGATTCGCGCCGCGATCGGGTCATGGACCGAAGCCGGGTGCACACAGGCATCCCCGGCAAGAATGGCGCGAAAGCGCGCGCGTCGCGCCGAGGTATTCATCACAGCGGCATTCCCTTCCCCTTACTGGGGTCAGTGTGCAACCGCGCGCCCGGCGGGGCAACCCAGACGGTCAGGAAAGGGCGAGCGAGATCAATGAAATGATGAGCGCGAAGGACGAAAGGGTCAGGCCAATACCCAACCAGAACAGCGTTCTACGGGCCGATCGATCTGCGACGCGCGCCGCAGCGGATTCGGGGGATATCAGCAGCCCCCCCTTCCTTTGTGGTGCATGACGCGCCGAAGGGTTGCTCGATAGCAGGTGCATCGCGGGCGCTAGTCTGTCGGCAAGATTGTATGAAAGGAACATGAGCCAACCTCCGGTATATTCTTTACCGGTTTTTCCGATATTACGTCAAGCCCTAATTACTCTTGCGGGCTGAGCCTTCGCATATCGGCAAGCAGGGCGCGAATGGCGGCCAGTTGCTCGCGCGCAGCCTCCGGGTCTGCGGCCTCGGTCAGGGTGCCGCCGGCGCTGCGCCAGATTTGAAAAGCAAACCGCCCCTTGCTGGCAAGGCTTGCGGGGTGGCCGGTGCTGTCCAACTCTCGGGAGACGATGTCCAGAAGGGCGCCAAATTGGTCGGCGATTTCACCAGCGGCAAGCGGCGCTTGGGCGACGCTTTCGGACGCATGCCGGGGCATATCCGGCATTAACTCAAGCAGCGCAAGATCAAGCGCAAGCAGTAAGCGTTTCAGGGTTTCATGCCGCGGCCTGGTCTTGCCGGTTTCCCAATCCGCAACAGTCGCTTGAGAGGCGCTGATCAAATCGCCAAGCGCCACCTGCGACAAACCTTTGGCGCGCCGCGCCCTTCGCAGACGGCGCGACCATTCCGGCACTTCCGAATCGGGAATACGCAAAGCCATGAACCTGTTCACCATTGACTTTTACACAAGTCCAAGGGGTTCTTCCTATATTTTCATGTCTAGCCATTGTATTTTCGATTAGAATTCCAGCGTTATTGAATAATCTAACCCCGCATGAGAGTATCGACACGTGTCACTTCTCTTTCCGGTGCAGAACAAGCCGCGAGAATTCGATTAGGATGTTGAAACCTAAGGGCATGCACAATCATTGCGCGAATGCATGTAATACTCGGCGAACAGGAAGCACCCGCGCATCGCGCCGAATCCGGTTGAATAATGCCTGGAAAGCGGAAAGACGCGCCCTTCAAATATGAAAGGTGCAATCATTAGACGCATTTAATGGAAAATGGCGCGCCCGAAGAGATTCGAACTCCTGACCCCCAGATTCGTAGTCTGGTGCTCTATCCAGCTGAGCTACGGGCGCCCTTAACGCCGCGACGGATAGCGGAGCCACGCCCAAGGCGCAACCCCGCAGCCGTCGCTAATTTGTCATGCAGAGAGTTTATCTAATTCCCGCACCAGCGCTTCGCCCATCACGCTCGTGCCAACGCGCGCCATGCCGGGCTGCATGATGTCGGCAGTGCGAAGTCCGCCGGCCAGCACCTTCTCCACCGCGGTCTCCACCAGGCGCGCATCTTCCTCCATGCCAAAGGACCAGCGCAGCAGCATCGCGAAGGACAGGATCTGCGCACAAGGATTGGCGATGCCCTTGCCGGCGATATCCGGCGCTGAGCCATGCACGGGCTCATAGAGCGCATGGCGGCGGCCAGAGGCATCCACGGCGCCCAGTGTCGCCGATGGCAGCATGCCAAGTGAACCAGTCAAAGCCGCGGCCAAATCAGACAGCACATCACCGAACAGATTGGAACCAAGGATGACATCAAACTGCTTCGGGCGAGAGCAAAGCTGCATGGCGCAGTTATCGGCATACATGTGTTCAAGTTCGACATCAGGGAATTCGGCCTTGCCGATCTCACCCACCACGGCGCGCCATAGGCGCCCGGATTGCATGACATTCGCCTTCTCGACGCTGGTCACCTTGTTGCGACGCTTGCGTGCCAGATCAAAGGCAATGCGTGCCACACGGGCGATTTCGTCTTCCGTATAGACTTCCGTATCAATGCCGGTGCGCTTGCCATTGGCGTCCGTGTGGATGCCGCGCGGTTCACCGAAGTAAATGCCACCCGTCGATTCGCGCACGATCATCACATCAAGCCCGCGCACCAGATCGGGCTTCAGCGACGAAGCATCCACCAGGGCATCAAGCACCACGGCGGGGCGCAGATTGGCGAAAAGACCGAGATCCTTGCGGAGCCGCAGCACACCCAATTCCGGGCGTTTGTCGAAGGGCATGGAATCCCATTTCGGCCCACCGACAGACCCGAACAGCACGGCATCCACGGCTTTCGCACGTTCCACCGTTTCATCCGAACAAGGCGTGCCTTCCGCGTCCAACGCGGCACCACCCACGAGCCCTTCTTCGATATTGAAGGACACATGGCGGCGGCGATCCATCCAATCCACCACCCGGCGCACTTCGCGCATCACTTCGGGGCCGATCCCGTCGCCGGGCAGGATAAGAAGCTTCTTGTTCGATGACATGGCGTTTTCCTCAAGGCCCCGGCTTGGCGCCGGGGCGTCACTCAATCAGGTGTAAAGCCAGGGCTGGGCAGCGCGCTGACGGGCTTCAAAGCCATCAATCGCCGGCGCATGCTGCATGGTCTGGCCGATATCATCCAGCCCATTCAGCATCAGATGCCGCCGCAGCGGATCGGTCTGGAAGGGAATTTCCTCCCCATTCGGGCGCACAACCACCTGGCGTTCCAGGTCAACGCTTATGCGCGCATTGCCGCCCATCTTCGCGTCTTCCATCAGCTTTTCGCAAATCTCGCGCGGCAGGCGCACCGGCAGCACGCCATTCTTGAAGCAATTATTGTTGAAGATATCAGCGAAATCAGGCGCGATCACGCAGCGAATGCCGAAATCCAGCAAGGCCCAGGGCGCGTGTTCGCGCGAAGACCCGCAGCCGAAATTCTCAAACGCAATCAGCACTTCGGCCTTACGATAGGGTTCCTGATTAAGGACGAAATCAGGGTTTTCCGTGCCATCTTCCTTGAAGCGGAAATTGGCAAACAGGTTTTTCCCAAATCCATCCCGGCTGATGGATTTCAAAAACCGCGCCGGGATGATCTGGTCCGTATCCACATTCGCCTTGGGCAAGGGCGCCGCGATACCGGTAAGTTTGGTGAAGGCTTGCATCTCAGATCGCTCCCTTCGGCTGATAATCACGCACATCGGCCAAATGGCCCGCGAGCGCCGCCGCGGCGGCCATGGCGGGGCTCAACAAATGGGTCCGCCCACCGGGGCCCTGACGGCCTTCGAAATTACGGTTGGACGTGCTGGCGCTGCGCTGACCAGGTGTGAGCTTGTCAGGGTTCATGCCAAGGCACATGGAACAGCCCGCTTCGCGCCATTCAAAGCCCGCTTCGCGCAGAATGCGATCCAGCCCTTCCGCTTCGGCCTGCTTCTTCACGAGGCCCGAACCCGGCACGACCAAAGCGCGGACATGGTCCGCCACGCGGCGGCCCTTGGCGATGGCGGCGGCAGCACGGATATCCTCAATGCGGCTATTGGTGCAGGAACCCACGAAAACCACATCCACCTTAAGGTCGGTCAGGCGTTGGCCGGGGGTCAGGCCCATATAGTCAACCATGCGCTGCAATTGCGCGCGCTTGGCTTCATCGCCCTCATCCGCTGGGTTCGGCACAATGCCCGTGATCGGCAGCACCGCTTCGGGATTGGTGCCCCAGGTCACTTGCGGCGCAATCTCATGCGCGGCCAGGCGCAATTCCTTGTCGAAATGCGCGCCTGCATCGGAAGGCAGCGTCTTCCACCATTCAAGGGCGCGCTTGAAAGCTTCACCCTTCGGGCCATTCGGCGTTTTTGCGATGTAATCGAAAGTGGTTTGGTCCGGCGCCACCATGCCAGCCCGCGCACCACCTTCTATGGTCATGTTGCAGACCGTCATGCGGCCTGCCATGTCGAGGGCACGGATCGCATCCCCGGCATATTCGATCACATGGCCCGTGCCGCCCGCCGTGCCGATCTTGCCGATGATCGCCAGCACAATATCCTTGCCGGAACAGCCAAAAGCGAGGTTGCCATCCACGGAAACACGCATGTTCTTGGCCGGCTTTTGCAGCAGTGTCTGCGTTGCCAGCACATGTTCCACTTCTGATGTGCCAATGCCGAAAGCAAGCGCGCCCATGGCGCCATGGGTCGAGGTATGGCTATCACCACACACAATCGTCATGCCCGGCAGCGAACGGCCCAATTCAGGGCCGATCACATGCACAATGCCCTGACGGTCATCGAGCAGCGGAATGTAAGGCACACCGAATTCAACGACGTTCTTTTCCAGCGTTTCAACCTGCAAGCGGCTTTCGGGGTCCACAATGCCGGTGCGGCGGCTGTCATCGGTCGCGATATTATGGTCCACCACGGCGAGCGTCGCATCCGGGCGGCGCACTTTGCGCCCCGCGGCGCGCAGGCCATCAAATGCCTGCGGCGTGGTCACTTCATGGGTCAGATGCAAGTCAATGTAGAGCAGCGCCGTGCCATCCGGCAGGGTTTCCACCACATGGGCAGCCCAAATCTTGTCGAACAGCGTACGCGGTTTCTGCGCTGACATTTCATCTTCCCCCTTACATCACATTAAAACGCCGCGCCTTTCAGCGCGGCGCGTTTAATTCAGCCTTCGGCAGACTTGGCGGGGCTAGCAGCCTTCATGCCCAGCTTTTCCGCAATGCGCGCGGATTTGCCGGTACGGCCACGCAGGTAATAAAGCTTCGCGCGGCGTACCTTACCGCGACGCATCACCTGAATTTCCGTGACATTCGGGCTATACAGCGGAAACACGCGCTCCACGCCTTCGCCATAGGAAAGCTTGCGGACGGTGAAATTGCTCTGCACGCCCTTGTTGGAACGCGCGATCACAACGCCTTCATAAGCCTGGGTGCGGACGCGTTCGCCTTCCACCACCTTCACCATGACACGCACCGTATCGCCCGGGCCGAAATCCGGCGTGGCGCGGGCGGCCGACAGGCGGGCCTGCTGATCAGCTTCGAATTGCTGCAAGATATTCATGTTGGTACCCTTTCTTCGGTTTCTTTAGGCGGCGGCGGGATGGCCGGCAATGGCCCCCGCGCCTCCGCGCTGCGTTTCATGCCGCGCCCATAAATCGGGGCGGCGTTCCTTTGTGATCTTCTCGCTTTCGGCCCGGCGCCAAGCCGCGATGGCGGCGTGGTGGCCCGAAAGCAGCACTTCCGGCACGGCACGGTCGGCCCATTCGGCCGGGCGCGTGTAATGCGGATATTCCAAAAGCCCCTCAGCGCCATGGCTTTCCTCGGCAGCGCTTTCCGCCGCCCCCATGACGCCCGGCAGCAAGCGCACACAGGCATCAAGCAGTGTGAGTGCCGCCAATTCCCCCCCGCTCAGCACATAATCGCCGATCGAGATTTCCAGCATGCCGCGCGCTTCAATCACGCGCTGATCCACACCTTCATAACGCCCACACAGCAGCACAGCCCCTGACCCCGCCGCCAATTCCCGGGCCAAAGCCTGATCCAGCAACCGCCCGCGCGGCGTCAGGTAAATCACGGGCCGGCCTGGCGCTTCCGCCAAGGCCGCGCCCACCGCCGCATCCACCACATCCGGGCGCAGCACCATGCCGGCGCCACCGCCAAAGGGCGTGTCATCCACGCTGCGATGGCGGTCCTTGGCATGGTCGCGAATATCATGCGCGACCAGCGACCAAAGCCCTTCCCGCAGCCCTCGACCAGCCAAGGAAAGCCCAAGCGGCCCGGGGAACATTTCCGGGAAAAGCGTCAGGATATCGGCGCGCCAGGTCATGCCGCGGCCTCCTTCCCGTCGGGCGGGGGCACCAGCACTTCAGCCGGCGGCACAACCACAATACGACCGGACGCGATATCCACCACCGGCACCACCTGGCGCGTGAAGGGCAGCAGCATTTCTTGCCCCCCCTCAATCACCAGAAAGGCCCCGCCACCATGGTCTTCCACCGCGCGCACGGTGCCGAGTGCCGCACCCGCTTCTGTCACTGCCGCAAGGCCGATCAGATCCGTCAGGTAGAATTCCTCTTCCTCGGTGGGGGGCAATGCCTCCCGCGCGACGAAAAGCCTGGTGCCAGTCAGGCGCTGCGCGGCGTCCCGGTCCGAGACACCTTCAACAGCGACCAGATCAGGGCCCTTGAGCGTCAGGCGGAACTGCCGCGTGCCCGCCTCATCGGAAAGCGGGCCATAAGCGGTGACGGCGGTAGGATCGGCAGTGAAGGCATTAAGGCGCAAAAGTCCGCGCACGCCATGCGGCCTGCCGAACTCCCCCACCACAATGCGCTTGCCGACCATCTGCCGTGATGCCTTCCGCTAAAGCCTGCTTCAGCCGGCCGCGGCGGCCGCGGCGCGTTCCTGCGCCTTCTTCTTCGGCTCAGCCTGCTTGGTCTGCGCCGGGATCGCCGGCATGGCGATCAAGCCAGCCTTGCCCAGGAAGCGCGCCACGCGATCCGTCGCTACCGCGCCATGGCCGAGCCAATGCTTCAGGCGATCTTCCTGAAGGCGGATACGCTCCGCATGGTCAGAAGGCAGCATCGGGTTATAGGAACCCACCTTTTCGATGAAGCGGCCATCGCGCGGGCTGCGGCTATCGGCAACCACGATGTGATAATAGGGGCGCTTCTTGGCACCAGCGCGAGCAAGGCGAATCTTGAGAGCCATACGGGTATTCCTTTCTTTAGTGACTTGAAACGTGGGGTTTGGTGAAGGCCATCATCAAAACGGCCTCCGGCCTTGGGGGAGCAGCGCGGCGAGCCCGCCACGCATCAGCCCCTTTTGGCCAATTTTGCTCATCCGCTTCATCATGGCGGACATATCGTCGAATTGCTTCAGCAGGCGGTTCACATCCTGCACCGTCGTGCCGGACCCAGCCGCGATGCGGCGCTTGCGCGATGCCTTCAGCAGATCAGGCGTGCGGCGTTCCTTGGGTGTCATGCTGGATATAATCGCCGCCTGACGCTGCAGAATGGCGGTATCCAGATTGGCGCCTTCCAATTGCGCCTTCATCTTTTGCACGCCGGGCAACATGCCAAGAATGCCTTGCAGGCTGCCTATCTTGCCGATTTGCTTCAGCTGCGCCGCGTAATCATCCAGCGTGAACTGGCCCTTTTGCATGCGCGCGGCGAGCTTTTCAGCCTCCGCCTGATCAATCGTCTCAGCGGCTTTTTCCACCAAGGAGACGATATCACCCATGCCAAGAATGCGGCCCGCGATGCGATCGGGGTGGAAATCTTCCAAAGCATCCAGCTTTTCGCCGGCGCCCAAAAGCTTGATCGGCGCGCCAGTCACGGCCCGCATGGAAAGGGCGGCACCACCGCGCGCATCGCCATCAACGCGCGTCATGACAATGCCGGTAACGCCGATTTTTTCCTGGAAAGCCTTGGCGGTATTCACCGCATCCTGCCCGGTCATGGCATCCACAACCAGCAAGGTTTCATGCGGCTGGGTGGCAGCCTTAATCTCGGCCACTTCGGCCATCAGCGCTTCATCAATCGCAAGGCGCCCGGCGGTGTCCAGCACCACCACATCGTAAAGTTCCCGCCGCGCGACATCCATGGCGCGTGCCGCGATTTCAAGCGGGCGCTGGCCGGCAATGATCGGCAGGCTGGTCACTTCCGCGCGTTCGGCCAATTGCTGCAACTGAAGCTGCGCCGCCGGGCGATGGACATCGAGCGATGCCAGCAGCACCTTCTTCTTGTCGCGCTGGCGCAAGCGGAGCGCGATCTTGCCCGAAGTTGTGGTCTTGCCCGAACCCTGCAAGCCCACCATCAGGATGGCAACCGGCGCCGGCGCATTCAGATCAACACCACGCGCCCCTTCAGTGCCGCCGAGTGCTTCCACCAAAGCATCATTGACGATCTTGATGACCTGCTGCGCGGGGGAGACGGAGCGGATCACCTCCTGCCCTATGGCGCGTTCCTTCACGCGCGCAACAAGGTCGCGGACCACCGGCAAGGCGACATCAGCTTCCAGCAACGCCACGCGCACTTCGCGCAGCGCTTCGGTCACGTCGGCTTCGCTCAGCGCGCCACGGCGGCGCAGCCGATCAAAAACACCGTTGAGCTTGCTGGACAGAGCCTCAAACATGGGGCAGCCCGATGGTCCTTTCGCGTTGCGGTCGCCCCAAAACAGAACGCGCCGCTGCGCGAGCCTTCGCGGAGCGGCGGAGCCAACCCGCATTAGGCGGGCGGACCAAGGTTCAGGGCGAACCAGTGATGACGGGCGTTTATCGCCCAGGCGCCTGAGGGTCAAGCGAAAAGGGGAAACCGGGCCTTGGGCCATCAAGCGCCTCGACGACAATCGCCGCTTTTGATAAGCACAATCCCAAGGAATCCAAAACAGTAAGGCAGCGTCTGACATGGGCCAAAAGCTTGAACACGCGCTGAAAATCACCCGCCGCGCCGCCTTGTTCGGGGGCGCTGGCCTGGGGCTGGCCGCCTGCGCTTCCCCACCCCGCGGCCCAGCCGTGCCCATTGCGCGCACGCGGGACGCACGGGTGCTCGGCCTTCCAAATGAGCGCTTTTTCTTCCCTTGGGATGGCGATGCCTTCCGTATTGAGGTGCTGGCTGCCCAGGAAAGGGCGCGACAAATTCATGGCACGCCCCGGCGCGGGCAGGAACGCACCATTGAATTGCTGGCGATTTCCGGTGGCGGCGAGAATGGCGCCTTCGGCGCCGGCCTTCTCAATGGCTGGACCGAGGCCGGAAACCGGCCGACCTTCAGCCTGGTGACAGGCGTTTCGACCGGTGCGCTGACCGCACCCTTCGCATTTCTGGGTCCCCGCTACGATGCGGCGCTTAAAGCCGCTTATACCGACATCACGCCGAAAGATGTGCTGGAACAACGCTATTTGCTGAACGCGGCCCTGTTCGATGATGCGCTGGCCGATAGCGCGCCCCTGTTCCTTACCATCTCCAAGCATTTGAATGAGGCGATGCTGGCCGATATCGCCCGCGCCTATGAACGCGGTAGACTATTGTTGATCGGCACTTCCGACATGGATGCACAAGTGCCGGTGGCCTGGAATATCGGCGCCATCGCGGCCAGTGGGCATCCCAAGGCTCTTGATCTTGTGCGGCGCATTCTGCTGGCTTCCTCTGCCGTGCCTGGTGCCTTCCCGCCGGTCATGTTTGATGTGATGTTGGATGGGAAAACCTATCAGGAAATGCATGTGGATGGCGGCGCCTTTACCCAGGTGTTTCTCTATCCGCGCAGCGTCACGCGTGAGCGGCGTGCCCATCTTCGCCATGGCGATCATGTTCAACCCATCAGGGCCTATATCATCCGAAATGGACGGCTCACGCCCAACCCGGCGCGGACCGAGCGCCAGACTTTTGTCATTGCCCAGCGCGCCATCGCCAGCATGATTGCCGCGAGCGGCTACAATGATGTGGCGCGCATCCGCAACACCACGCGCGAAGATAAGGTGGATTTCAACCTGGCTGTCATTGGTCCAGATTTCCAGGCTGAGCCGAAGGAGCCCTTCGAACAGGCTTTTATGCGCAAGCTCTATGACCACGCCTTCGCTCAGGCGCGGGTTGGGTATCAATGGATGAAGGATCTCTCCTACTGAAGAGCCTGGCCTGTCAGCTCACCCCCATCACATAAGCCGGCGGGTCCTGGGTTTCGAACGCAACCCCCTTCACCCCCGGCACGCCTTCGGCCAGCACGCGCAGGCCCTGCTTTACGGTTTCAGACCGGCAGAAGCCGTGGAAGGTAACTTGGCCGTCCTTCACATCCGGGAAGATGAAATAGGTATCCACCCAGGGTTCATTGCGCATGGCAATCGCCAGATCGCGGCGGATGCGTTCATCCGGCGCATCGGCGGCCAGGCTGCCCGGGGCCGACAGCAGGGCGCGGATCAGGTCTGAACGCGAAACAACGCCAACCAGCTTGCCATCCCGCAGCACGGGCACACGGCGGATTTTCTTTTCTTCAATGATATGGGCCACATGTTCGATCGAAGTATCTTCAGTGACCGAGGCGATATCGGTTGTCATCACATCCCGCGCGCGGTGGCCATGGGTGCGCGCGAAACGCGCCGCCTGATCGGTGGCTGAGGCTAGCAGCCCAAGCACCCAGGATTTCGGCACATCTTCCTTGGCCGCCAAGCGGCGGATGAGATCGCCTTCGGTCACCATGCCAAGCAAGGTGCCAGCGCCATCCACCACCGGGGCGCCGGAAATGCCTCGATCGGCGAAGGCCCGGGCAACAGCCTCCAGGGGGGCTTCGGGGGGGATGGTAACAAGGCTGGTGGTCATCAGGTCTCGGGCGCGCATGGTTGGTTCCTCCTTTCGTCTTAATAGACGCGCCGGAAGCGCCCGATCTTGCGGTATATCAAGAACGGCAGGGGGCAGCCCAAGTTTACCGCGTGGGTTGAAGGGTTTTTCAGGATGGGCGCTGGACGTGAGAAACAGCGGGCGCCAGTGCCGCCGCTTTAACTGTGGCTACGCGGCCCAAGGTGATGGATCGAAATCAACCACCCTCCACCGCCACTTCCAGCCGAAGCGGCGGCAGGTCCCGCCCGATCCATTGTTCCGATCGGATCAGCACACGATCAGCGGCGCGGAACCAAAAGCGATTGGTGAAAAACGCCGCGCCCTCACAAATTTCAACCCGCTCAATCACACCACCAATGGCGGGTTCCTCAGGCTCAATCCGGCATTGCACCACCTGGCCGAAGCGCATTTGCTCCGGCCGCCCCTCAGCGCCCGCAAAGTCAAAGCTATGGGCAAGCCTTACCGAGGCCGGGCCAAGCGGTGCGGCACGGCGCAGCGGGTCATCGCCAATCGGTGTGTTTGCCAGGAGCAGGCTGGGCAGCCCGGCGGTCGCTACCACCCGCGCCCCTTCCGTGACGAAGACCAACCCCTGATCCATGCGCCAAAAGCGCCGCGACCCTTCCTGACGCACCGGGCGCGCCAAGCCGGCATCCTCGCCAAGTTCTGTCCAAAGTGCCCGGCCGGCAGACGGGGCGGCCAAAGGCGCCAGCACTTCGGGGGGAACAAGCTGCCCCCGCGGCGCCGAGCTGGTCAGCCCTGTCCCGTCCACCAAGCCACAACCAACCAGGAACATAGTTAGAAACAAGACTACCGGTTTCATGAATGGAGTGTCGCATATTCACCCAATGGTTGCGAGAACCCAGTGGTGCGATTCACGCTGACCCTTCCCGTCCCAAAACCGCCCCGGCGCACCCCTCGTAATCGGTTTGATTGGCCGATTCACGCTGTTTTCGGGAAAAGTAAGCAGCCATCGGACCACTAGCCGCCATTGACCTGCATCAATAACAGGCCAGCCATTTTCGCCTAGCTAAGCCTTAGCAAGCAGGAGGGATCTCCAATGTCCACACTCACCGCCCGTGATCTGATGACTACCGAACTTGTCACCGTGCCGCCGGAAACCCCGGTGATTGCCATGGCGCGGTTACTCGCCGAACGCGGCATTTCCGCCGTGCCGGTGCTGGGTGCTGATGGCGCGCTGCTTGGCATGGTCACTGAAGCGGACTTGATCCGCCGCCTGGCCGGGGAAGAAGACAAGCCAGCTTCCTGGTTCAGCGGCCTATTTGGCGACCCAGCCCGGGGCGCAGAACATTACGCCCGCACCCACGGCGCCAAGGCGCGTGATATCATGACCGAAAAGCTGATCACCGTAGAACCCGAAGCAACTGCCTCCCATGTCGCGCAACTCATGGAACAGCATGGTATTCGCCGGGTGCTGGTGGTCTCAGAAGGTCGGCTACGCGGCCTGATAAGCCGGGCGGATTTGCTGCATGGGCTGCTGCTGCCCCCTGAAAAGGCCGAAGGCGTCCCGGATGAGCGTATTCGCGATGCCTTGCTTGCCGCCATGCGGAACGAACCCTGG
>CAIYMY010000112.1 GCA_903927465.1 uncultured Rhodospirillales bacterium
ACCAAATCCACATCCACCACGCGGCCCTTGGCATGGGGGTCGCCCTTCACCGCCCAGCAGGCCGAAACCACGGCAAGCGCGCAGTAAATCCCGGCCAGATCATCGCTGATGGAAACCCCGCAGCGCGGCGGCGGCAGCCCCTGTTCGCCGGGATGGCCCGTGAGGTGCCTAAGGCCGCCCATGGCTTCCCCAATCGCGCCAAAGGCGGGCTTGTCCTTATAGGGGCCGTCCTGCCCATAGCCCGAAATCCGCCCGATCACGAGGCGCGGGTTTTCCTGATGCAATACTTCCGGCCCCAGGCCCACGCGTTCCAGATAGCCCGCGCGGAAATTCTCAATCAGCCCATCGGCACGGCGGAGCAGCGCGATCAGCTTCGCGCGGTCATCGGGTTTTTTCAGATCAAGCGTGACGCTGAGCTTATTGCGCCCATGCACGCTGAACCAGACGGCATTGCCATTGATATTGCTGCCCCAACCGCGCACCGGGTCCCCGCCCGGGGGTTCCACCTTGATCACCTCAGCGCCCAAATCCGCGAGCAGGCGCGTGGCGAAAGGGGCGGCGATGTAATGGCCAAGCTCCACGAGCTTGAGGCCAGTGAGGGGGAGGTTGGGGGTAGGGGCGGACATGGGGCGTTTGTTAGCGGAGAATGGGCGCGCGGGAAATCGGCGCGCGACAGTGCTGGAGGCTTAAGGCGACTGGGCGGGTTTCAGGCCCGCCCAGGGAGGTGCGGCAGCGTTAGAGCGAGCCGGCGGGAACGCTGATCCACGCCCAACCGGGTTTAACAATCCAACCATCCGAAGGTATCCAAGCACGATTCGGAACTGTCTCCATCACCATATACTCCCTGGTAGTCGAGCGACTTACCACATGCCCCGAGACAGAGGGTTGGAAATTGGTTTGAGTAGGCGTCCTGGAGCCCTGATACAAAAGAGAACTCCGGCCATGACTCACGAGCGAAAAGCCCGGCAACTTGCTTCGAACCCGCGGCAAATTGGCGAAATCCACAGGCTGTTGGTCCAATACCGCCATACGAAGCAGAGTCATGACTTCCGGCATTAAGGCGCGCGTGGCTTGACGCAAACGGGCATAATTGTTTTCGCGCCAATGCATCATCGCCTCTTCGGGCGAAGCCGCTTCGATAGGTGGCGAGAAGGCAACCAGATCGAATTGATTGGATACAGCCAGCGGCGATTCGCGTGGCTTACGCTCAGCCTCAGGCTTCCAGACCATTTGCCGGACCAGCACCTGGACTGTTACCGAGCGCGCGTCTTGCGTGAGCAAAGTACCAAACTGAAGATGGAGCATCGCCTCGCCGGCAGGCGGGGGTTGCGATATTTGTCTCGGATGGTTGCTCTCAACGCGCTGGATCGGCATGCGAGTGCCACGAGCGATTTCGGCCGCTAGAGCTGCACGAAATTCTCGTTGAAGTTCAGCGCCGATGTCACTGGTGGACCCCAACTGCTCTTCCAGGGTCTGCGCGCGATTTTGCCGCGCACCGGCACGCGCCGTTTCAAATCCTTGCGCTGCACCAACAACCAATGCTCCCACGGCCACACCAACAAGACCCCCACCGCCACCGGCCATAGCGCCACTGTTGAAATTCGGCGCAGGTTGGCCGGGGTCCACGATGACCTTCGCATCGGTTTCGATGATCGAGGCAACATGCGGGCGCGAAAGCTGCTCGGAGGAAATAAGCTCTGGCTTGTGACAGGCTGCCGTCAGCAAAAGCCCAAGCGCGGCGAAAACCGAACCAATGCGACGCATAGAATCTTCCCCTCAACATCAGGGCCGACAGTCCCGACGACCTTTCGCGCCCTGCCCATCCACAAGCCTATCCAAAGAATTTCGCCCCCGCAATCTTTCAAGGGGTTTTTCCGGATATTACCCCGCCGTCAAATCCAGGAAATCGCCACCATCGAAACCAAACAGCAATCTTTCGCGGCTATTCTGTCTTCGTCGCCAGTTTTCTAAGCGACTTAGTCTCTCCCATCGGCGCCGTGACTGCTACTTGGCGCCAAGTCCTGCTCTCTACCGTGGTCCAGCCTGCTGGATCACGGTAGTCTTTTACGGCCAGTTCCACGCCCTGTTGCGCGTGATCTTGCCATGATAGGTTTTCCCTCATGCAAAGCTGCCTCGGCCCGCGCGGAAGGGCCATCCGGCTTTGGGAGAGGAGACGCCTTGAATCATCACCCCGCCAGCGTGAAGCCGCTTGACCCGCTGAAATTCCGCGACCCTTCCATGACCGCGAAAGGTGAAACCCGCGCGCAAGTGGCGCTGAAGGCGCTTGAGACGCTTTGGATCAATACCGGCACGCTCTGCAACATTACCTGCGCCAATTGCTATATTGAAAGCAGCCCACGCAATGATGCGCTTTCCTATATCAGCGCGGCCGAAGTGGTGGCCTATCTTGATGAAGCTGAGGCATCGCACCTGCCGCTCCGCGACGTAGGCTTCACGGGCGGTGAGCCCTTCATGAATCCTGAATTTCTGGCGATGCTGGAAGATACACTCCGGCGTGGCTTCCGCGCACTGGTGCTAACGAATGCGATGAAACCCATGATGAACCAGGCGGCGGGCTTGCTGGCGCTGCAAGCAAAATATGGTGCCAGCCTGACGCTCCGCGTTTCACTCGATCATCCAGATCCCAGGGTCCATGATGCCGAACGCGGCGCGGGCAGTTTTGATCGTACCCTGGAAGGGCTGCGGTTCCTGGCAGGGCACGGCTTTCGGTTGCATATCGCCGGGCGCGCCGGCTTCAACTCTGGCAACGAACCGAAGCTCCGCGCCGATTTCGTGGCACTTTTCGCGGCCAATGGAATCGCGGTGGCTGCCGCCGATCCCGTCGCGTTGATGCTGTTCCCCGAAATGGATGCGGCAGCGGATGTGCCGGAAATCACCACCGCCTGCTGGGGCATATTGGGAAAATCGCCCGAAAGCCTGATGTGCGCCTCCGCACGCATGGTGGTGAAACGCAAGGGTGCGGCCCGCCCCGCGGTGCTGGCCTGCACGCTTTTGGCCTATGATCCGCAATTCGAATTGGGCGCCACGCTTGCCGAAGCGTCCCGCCCCGTTGCGCTGAACCACCCGCATTGCGCCAAGTTTTGTGTGCTTGGTGGGGCGGCGTGCTCCCGCTAACCCGCTGACAATTGACGCAGCCCGCCGGGCGCGCGACCTAAGGGATATCCCGAATCGGAGCCCCTGTGTGATGCGCCGCCGCCATCTGATCGCCGCGCCCGCATGAACGCCATGCATGACGCCCCGCGCGAGACCTTGCGGCGCGTCTTCGGCTATGGCGCTTTTCGTGGCCGGCAGGAAGAAGTGATCCGCCATGTCGCGGCTGGTGGCTCGGGGCTGGTCCTGATGCCGACGGGCGGCGGCAAAAGCCTGTGTTTCCAGGTGCCCGCACTTTGTCGCCCTGGGATTGGCATTGTTGTCTCCCCCTTGATTGCGCTCATGGAAGACCAGGTGGCCGCGCTCCGCCAACAGGGTGTGGCCGCCAGCGCGTTGCATTCGGAACTGCCGCCGGATGAAGCGCGCGGCGTGCTGCGCGATTTGCACAATGGGACGCTGAAGCTGCTTTATGTCTCGCCTGAGCGGCTGACGCTGGAGACGATGCAGGCGCGGCTTGAAGGCCTGGATATCGCCCTGTTTGCAGTGGATGAAGCGCATTGCGTCAGCCAATGGGGCCATCATTTCCGCCCGGAATATCGCGGCCTTGGCATATTGGGCACGCGCTTTCCGCATGTGCCGCGCGTGGCGCTGACGGCCACGGCCGATCCGCGCACGGTGGAAGATATCCGCCTGCAATTGGGCTTGCAGGAAGCGCCGGTGTTTCGCGCTTCCTTCGACCGCCCCAATATCCTGATCGAAGCCGCACCGCGTGAGAATGAACGCGGCCAAATCCGCGCCTTGATCCGTGAGGCCGGCGGCACCGGCATTATTTATTGTGGCAGCCGCGCAAAAACCGAAAGCACCGCCGCCTGGCTGCGTGATGATGGCACTGAAGCCATTTCCTTCCACGCCGGCATGGAAGCCAGCGCGAAGCGTGAAGCGCATCGGCGCTTTTCGCGCGGTGAGGAAATGGTGATGACCGCGACCATCGCCTTTGGCATGGGCATAGATCGGCCTGATCTGCGCTGGGTTGCGCATCTCGATCTGCCGCGCTCACCCGAAAGCTGGTATCAGGAAATCGGTCGCGCGGGACGTGATGGCCTGCCGGCCCGCGCGCTGTTGCTTTATGGCGCGGGGGATATTGCGCTGGCCCGGCATCGCATTGCCGAAAGCCCCGCGAATGACGAACAAAAGCGTGTGGAAGGCGCGCGGCTTGAAGCCATGGTCGGCATTGCAGAAGCCGCCACGTGTCGTCGTGCGCTGCTGCTCCGCTGTTTTGGGGAAGAACCGGAACGCGAAGCCTGCGGGCATTGCGATATTTGCCTGAGACCGCCTCGGCTTTTCGATGGCACCATCGCCGCGCAGAAAATGATTTCCGCTGTGCTGCGCACCGGCCAGCGCTTTGGCGTGATGCATGTGGTGGATGTATTGCGAGGGCGATTGACAGATAAGGTCGCGCAATTTTCCCACGACAAGCTGCCGACTTTTGGCGTGGGGAAGGATTTGCCCGATACCGCCTGGCGCGGCGTGGCGCGGCAATTGGTTGGGCGCGGTGCTTTGGATGTGGCCGTGGAAAACCACGGAGAGCTTGTGGCCACCGAAGCCGCGCGCCCCATTCTGCGCGGTGAGGATGTGGTGATGCTGCGCGAAGATGTGCTGCAAGCCGGCAAGAAAGCGCCGGCAGCGCGCAAGGGGCCGGACGTGGCGGGCATCGGGTCCGATGACCCGGTGTTTGAAGCGCTGCGCGCCTGGCGTCGCGGCATTGCCCAGGCGCAGGGCGTGCCGGCCTATGTGGTGGCAGATGATCGCACCCTGGCGGGCCTTGCCGCGCGGCGCCCAGCAACCACGGAAGAATTGCTGGAAGTGCCGGGCATGGGGCGTTCGCGCGTGGAACGCTATGGCGCCGATATTTTGCGCATCATTGGGGAAGCGGGCGCCTGATACGGCGCCACACTAGAGCATGTTGCGTTCACATGGGTTCACGCAACCCGCTCTAGAGCTCTGTTTTTCGAGCATCTTCACGCGTTCAGATGATTCCATCTGAACGCGATCTGCTTGTCTTATGACTTTTCCCGCTGATTGGGCTGTAAAGGAACCGCCGAGAGGAGGTTCTGGCCTCCCCTCAGCGGCGAGGGACGGATCGTGGATCTGCTGGCCGTTTGACGGGCCGAGTTAGAGTATGATCGCCC
>CAIYMY010000113.1 GCA_903927465.1 uncultured Rhodospirillales bacterium
CCTGGCCGGCCTTGCATCATGCGTAGGGCGCCGTGGCGCTGACCGAAACCCATTGGCGAAGCCTGTTTCAGGAGCGCGACTTTCGTCGGCTCTGGATGGTCGGGTTTTCGATTTTTGTGGTGCGCTGGCTGGAAATGCTGGCGGTGGGTGTATTCGCCTATAACGCCACCGGATCAGCCTTTATTGTTGCGATGCTGACCATGCTGCGCCTTCTGCCCATGGGGCTGTTCGGCGCCTTTCTGGGCGCGGCGGCTGAGCGGATGGATCTGCGCCGTGTGCAAATCCTGATCCTGGTGATGCAGATTTTGGCCTCGGCCGTGATTGCGTTGCTGGCTTTGCTGGGCGTGATCGCGGTTTGGCATTTGGCAGTGGCGGCCTTCATCAATGGCGTTGGCTGGGCGGCCGATAATCCCGTGCGCCGCGCCATGATTGGCGCCGTGGTGGGGCCGGCGCGCATGGGTGCGGCCATGTCCATTGATGTCGGCACCAGCAATGCCAGCCGCATGCTGGGGCCAACGCTTGGTGGTGTGCTGCTGGCACTGCTTGGCCTTGATGGCACTTTCGTGCTGGCAACCTTGCTTTATCTGCCGGCACTGATCGCGGCCATGCTGTTGCCCACAACACCGCGCGTCACCGCAAGCCGTCCCGCGCCTGTGCTTGCCCGCATCGCCGAGGGGCTGGCCGCCGTGCGCGCCGATCCGCGCCTGAGCGGCACGCTGATGATCACGCTGATCTATAATTTATTCGGCTGGCCCTTCACCAGCATGATCCCGGTGATTGGTAAGGATCAATTGGCGCTGGGGCCTGAAGGTGTTGGCGTGCTGGCCAGCATGGATGGTGTGGGCGCGCTGGTGGGTGCGGTGCTGATCACGCTGTTTGTCGGCCCGGCACTTTACCGCCGCTGCTATCTGGGCGGTGTGGTGCTTTATTTGTGCATGGTGATGGCCTTCGCCCTGATCCCCAATCCTTGGATGTCAGGGCTTGCCCTAATTCTGGTAGGCATCGGCGGATCGGGCTTTGGCATCATGCAGCCCACGCTGATTTATCTGGCAACGCCGGTGGAATTGCGCAGCCGCGTGCTGGGCCTGCTTTCCGTTTGCATCGGCATGGGGCCGATTGGCTTCGTTGGCCTTGGCATCGCGGCGGAGTTATTGGGCGCGCCGATCGCAACTGCGCTGATGGCAGGCTGCGGGTTGGTGGCGCTGGCGGCCACGCATCGCTATTGGAAACACATCTCTGGCGGGTGAAGGAAATTCAGCTTGAAAGACTTACATGTTTCAGCAGCGGCACTGGCCGCTAGCCTGAGGGCCAAGCGCCAACGCGTTGCGGTGGCGGAATCATCAACCGGTGGGCTTATCTCTGCCGCGCTGCTCGCTGAACCAGGTGCCTCAGCCTATTTCCTCGGCGGTGGCGTCATCTATACCGCGCAAGCGCGCGAAGCCCTGCTCGGCATCACCGCGCAAGACATGGTCGGCATGCGTTCCGCGAGTGAACCCTATGCCCTGTTGCTCGCGCGGCGTGTGCGCGAAAAGCATGGTGCGGATTGGGGCATTGCCGAAACGGGTGCGGCCGGCCCCACTGGCAATCGCTACGGCGATGCCGCCGGGCATAGCTGCATCGCCGTGGTTGGACCTGGCATTGAACGCGTGATCACGCTTGAAACCGGGAGTGCGGATCGCAGCGCCAATATGCGCCGCTTCGCGCAAGGCGCCTTTGGCTTGGCGATCAAGACTATCGGCTAAACAGCAAATAACGGGTCGGGTTATCGGGCAGGTGCCAGGCGAAGCCGGCCTCGGCGACCACCGACAGGATATTCGCGACCAGCATCGCGCCAAGCACGAAGCCAGTGAGCCGCGCCCCCGGAATCAGCCGCGTGGCGCTACCCGCAAACCATTGCAAACCCAAAAGCTGCGCGCCGGAAGCCGCGATGGAGCAGGCAAAGGCAATGACCGCCCAAGTATAAAGATGGTAGCCAAAAATCGGCGCTCCAAAGCCCGGATCACCCGGCAGGATGTGCAGTAGCACTTGGCGAATGGAAATCGCCGCCCCCAGCAGGGAAGCCAGCACCGTAATGCTGGCACCAATCGCAATCACCCGCGCCGAAAGCCCTTCTCGCTGCGCGGTGAGCAAGGTGTAGCAAGGCCCAAGGGCTGCCAACATCATCGCAATGCGCTGCATGACGCATAGCGGGCAAGGCGGTTCCCCCATGGCGAATTGCGCAATGAAGGCGCCCGCCAGAATGGCCAGCAGCACCCAAGCATTGCCCAGCAGCGCAAGCCTATAAAGCGCGTTCATAGGCTGATCGTCAGCGCGTCAGTGATATCGGCCACAAAGGCCAGCGCAGTCGCGAACAGCGCAAGGATAAAGACCGGCACGCCATAGGCGTCACCGCGCATGAAACCAATCAGCGCACCAAGTGTCGCCAACATCAACAGCGCATAAAGCATGACTGCCCTCCATGTTTCATTTTATTTCCGAGCCGCCAAGTAATGTCACTTGGCTTGTACATGCTCACTGACTGGCCCAGACAATCCGATGCACCCAGGCGATTTCCGGCAATTCGAAACTGTAGCTTGGATGCGCGGGGTTGAGGCTGGCGACATCAATCCGCTTCGCCGAATGCCGGCGCAATTCCTTGGCCATCACTTCGCCCCTGCGCGTGCGCACGACAACGCGATCCCCGCGGCGCACCGGCGCGGCGGGGGAGACAATCACCACATCCCCATCGCGAAACACCGGTTCCATGGAATCGCCGGAAATCTCCAGCGCATAGGCATTGGGATCACCGATGTCGGGCAATGAGATTTCATCCCAACTGCCGCCCACCGGATAACCGCCATCATCGAAATACCCCTCACCACCTGCCTGCGCCAGGCCGATCAGGGGGATGCGCCGATTGACCACGCCGCGCCCGCCGCGGGAAATCGCGGTGGCGCCAGTGACCAACGCCGCGAAATCATCCATCCGCGCACCAAGCGCATCCAGCACCTTGGCGATGCTTTCCGTGGAAGGCCAACGCGCGCGGCCATCCACGCCGACGCGCTTCGATGGGTTGAAGGCGGTAGGGTCAAGCCCAGCCTTCTTCGCCAGCCCCGAAGCCGAGAGCCCGTATTCCGCCGCCAGCGCATCAAGCGCGCGCCAAATATCCTCATGCCGCATGGGCTAGTTCCTCATTGTCCCGTGGGTCCGCGGGGGTCCCGACTCCAGATATGGTTCTGGTTTCTGTGCAATATATCCTAGGTCTTGTGTCAAAATTCAATAGGTCAGTTTTCCTTTTTTCCTCTTGCTCGTGGCAATTTATGCGGTTATTCTCTCTTTGCTCCACAACCATAAGGCGAGATTTCCCCCAATGATCGCAGTACAAAAGACCCATTACAGCCCCCGCTTTGCCTCAATCAGCCAGGCCGAGCCCTTCCATTCAGCCGAGGAAGCCTGGTTCTGGACCATGGCCGCGCTGATGGCGCGCCGCGATGGTGCCCGCATTGTTGCCGGCAAGGGCGACAAGCAGCGCCCTTGTGAGCCGGATGATGTGGTGAAGTGCCTGGACCGGCTTTATCGCCACCGCCGCATTGACCTGACGCATGCGCGCATTCTCCGCATCTGGGGCGAAAGGGGCGCCGCGCCAGACGCGCGCTACCCATCAGAAAAGCATGATTGGCGGCTGTGGCGCGAAGCCCTGGATCGGCTTGAATGGCCTTTGCGTGTGAAGGGCATTGTCGCATGAAGCCACGTATTTCCCATACATATACTAATGAGTTTCCGCAATCCATCTGGCTGTTCTTCGGTGGGCGCGCGGATCAGCCCTGGCTCTATCCCTTGAAGCGCGGCTTTCGCCATTGCTTCGCCGCCCTGCATGATGCGCAAGGCTGGACTGTGCTGGACCCGCTTTCGGGCCGGCTGATCGTTGCGCATCTGCCGCTTGACCCGGGCTTCGATCTGCCGGGCTTTTACCGCCGCGCAGGCTTTCACCTGCGCGGCCCCTTCACCCCCAGCCCCGCCGCGCCGCGCTTGCTCCCGCCGATCTTCGGGCTGAGCTGCGTGGCGCTTTGCCGCGCCCTTTTGGGCGCCGATGCGCCGCGCGCTTTGACCCCCTTTGGGCTCTATCGCAGGTTGCAAAATGCCCCTGAAAATTTTTTAGGAAAAATGTCTTGACTCGCACTTGGCTTTAGGCTATCAAACTCACGCCAACGGGCGAAGTGCGCCTGAAGGTCTTCCTCTCTCGCTCCTCCCGAAACTTCCATGAGCCCGGCCTCTTCCACAAGAAGGCGCCGGGCTCATGGCTTTTTGGCGGGGCGCCAACCTTTTCTCGGAGAAGCGCGCGCATGGGTGGCCTGTTCCAAGCACCGAAGCCGAAAACCACCGTTCAGCCCGCCGCGCCGCCCTCTGCGCCCCCGCCTGAAGCCGTGGCTTCGGAAACACGCATTGAAAATCGCGAACGTGCCACGCGCGGCCTGCCCGGCACCATCGCGACATCTGCGCGCGGTCTGCTCGGCATCATACCGGATTTCTCTGCAACGCGTCGCTCCTTACTTGGGGAATGAACCAAATGACCCCGCATGATATCCTGGCGCGCTACGAAGTCGCCCTTGCCGCGCGGCAACGCCATGACGGCATCTGGCGTGATTGCTACAACCATGTTCTCCCCCCCATCGGCAGCGGCGCCACGTTGTTTGACGCAACGGCTGCTGATGCTGCGGAACAGCTTTCCGCATCCTTGCTCGCGGAACTCACGCCGCCCTGGTCGCGCTGGTTCGGCTTGGCGCCCGGTCGCCCAACGCAAGACACCAATGAACAGCAAGCCGCCGCCGTTTTGGAAGAAGCGGCTGAGATGCTGCAAACCCACCTCGACCGTTCAAACTTCGCGCTTGAAATGCACCAGGCCTTTCTTGACCTGGTGATCACCGGCACGGGCCTTATGCTGGTGGAAGAAGCCGCACCGGGTGAAGCTTCTGCGCTGCGTTTCACCGCCATCCCCATGCAGGATGCGGTGCTGGAAGAAGGCCCTTCCGGCCGGCTGGATACGGTGTTTCGCGCGCTTCGCATGAATGAAGCAGCACTTGCCCTGCGCTTCCCGGGCAGCATGCCGCCACGCCGCAAGGGCGATAGTGCGGATGAAACAGCCCATCGCGTGATTGAAGCCATTTGGCCCGATCGCGCGGGCTATCGCTTCGCTGCCATCATGGCCGATGGCAATGCGCCGGTGCTTCTCACGGAAGGCAGCTTCGCAGAGAATCCCTTCATCGCCTTTCGTTGGCTGAAGGCGCCAGGCGAAAGCTATGGCCGCGGCCCGGTGGCGAAAGCGCTGCCAGATATCCGCACCGCGAATAAGGTAGTGGAACTTGTCCTCGCCAATGCCTCCATCGCCGTCACCGGAATTTGGCAGGCGGAAGATGATGGCGTGCTGAACCCAGCCACGGTGCGCCTGGTGCCGGGCGCGATCATCCCGAAGGCGCCGGGTTCTTCAGGCCTCACGCCCCTTGCCGCCCCCGGTAGCTTCGATGTTTCGCAGCTTGTACTGAATGATTTACGCACGCGCATTCGGACGGCTTTGCTGGCCGATAGGCTCGGCCCGCAGCGGGATCAGCGCATGACCGCGACCGAAGTGCTGGAACGCGCTGCGGAAACATCGCGTCTTTTGGGTGCTACTTACGGGCGGCTGCAAGCGGAATTGCTGACACCGCTGATCGCGCGCTGCATTTCCATCCTGCGCCGGCGTGGCGATGTCGCGCCGCTATTGCTCGATGGGCGCGAAGCGGTGCTGCGCTATCGCAGTCCGCTGGCACAAGTGCAGGGCCGCGCAGATGCGGCGAATGCGCTGCTGTTCCTGGAAGCCTTGCGCGGTCTTGGCCCGCAAGCGGTCGCTGAAATCAATATCCCCGCCACCACACGTTGGCTTTCCCGCACCCTCGGCACGCCCGCCGAAATGCTCTCATCCCCCAATCAGGAGTAAGACCCATGCCCGAGGATCTGCTGGCAAATGCGCTTGCCGACCAGGCCACACCATCAACGCGCCCCGAAGATGTACCAGAGAAATTCTGGGATCAGGAAGTGGGTCAATTGCGCGTGGAAGCCCTGCTGAAATCCTACCGCGAATTGGAACGCCGCCTGTCGCAGCGTATGGCGCCGCCCAGCGCTGATGCGCCGGAAGAAGAACTGCAGCGCTTCCGTCGCAGCCTTGGCATTCCCGATAGCCCCAGTGAATACCAAATCACGCCTAAACATGATCTTTGCTGCGCGGATGACGAAGTGAACAAGCGCCTGCATGAAGCGGGCTTCACGCCAGCCCAAGCACAGCTTGTCTACGACCTTGCAGCCGAACGCCTGCTGCCGATGATCGCGGAAGCCGCCGCGCAATTCGAAGCAGATCGCCAGGTAGAAAAACTGCGCGAACATTTCGGCGGTGAAGAACGCTTCCGCCGCATTGCGCAACAGCTTTCCGCCTGGGGCCGCGCCAATTTACCGGATGGGGTGTTTGAAGCGCTTTCCACCACCTCAGAAGGTGTCATGGCACTGTACCGCATGATGGAAAAAGGCGAACCCGCAGTGACGCGCAAGGCTGATGCTGCGCCGGCCACGGATGAGGCTGGCTTGCGCGAGATGATGCGCGACCCGCGTTACTGGCGCACGCGTGAACCCGAATTCGTCAAGCGCGTGACGGATGGCTTCCGCCGCATGGTGGGTGGCTGATCAAGTATCCGGCGGGGCTTGAGTCGAAAGTTACTCGCCCCGTCCGAAGGGGGCGGGTGCGCGCAACCCCTGAACGCGCACCCGCCCCAGCCCATTGCCGCTGCAGAACCTTTTCTTACAGGCGCGGCGTGCCTTCGCCTGACACCGGCCCAATGCGTCAACCGGCGCGGCGATATTCCCAACAACCCCAAATGAAAGACAGGTAACCGCATGTCTGGAACCATTGAAGCCGCTTTCGTCAAGCAATTCGAAGCCGAAGTCGCCGAAGCCTATCAGCGCCAGGGTAGCAAGCTGCGCCCCACCGTGCGCAGCAAGACCAATGTAAAGGGCGCTTCCACCATCTTCCCCCGCGTCGGCAAGGGTACCGCCGCCGCCAAGGCGCGCAACGGCGCCGTGCCGGTGATGAACCTTACCTATAGCAATGCCGAATGCTTCCTGCAGGATTATTACGCCGGCGAATGGATTGATAAGCTGGATGAAATGAAGACGAATGTTGATGAGCGTGGCGTCATTGCCAATGCTGGCGCCTATGCGTTGGGCCGCAAGACCGATGAATTGATTGTCGCTGCCCTTGATGCCGCAACCCAAGAAGCGGTTGGCAGCGGTATTGGCCTGGCCGATACGGATGGCCTGACCAAGCAGAAAATCCTGATGGCGTTTGAAATGCTTGGCGCCGCCGATGTGCCGGATGATGGCCAGCGCTTCGCCGTTGTTGGCTGGAAACAATGGTCTGAACTGCTGCAAATCCAGGAATTCGCCAGCACCGAATATGTCGGCGATGATGCTTTGCCCTGGAAGGGTACGCAGGCGAAGCGCTGGCTTGGCGCGCTGTGGATGCCGCATTCCGGCCTGACGAAATCCGGCACGCTGCGCTACTGCTATTTCTATCATAAGACCGCGATTGGCCATGCGGTCGCCAGCGAAGTGATGACTGACATCACCTGGCATGGCGACCGCGCCGCGCATTTCGTGAACAACATGATGTCCCAGGGCGCGGTCATGATTGACCCAACGGGTGTCGTGCGAATGCGCGCCAAGGAATAAGCGCGGCATCTGGCGCGGGCAGGTTCCTGTCCGCGCCCCCTTCTTCCACAAACATCGGAGAGCACCCCATGGCGCTGACCGCTATCACGCTATGCGCAAGCGCATTGATCAAGATTGGCGCGCAGCCCATCGCCTCGTTCGAGGATGGTACCGCCGAAGGAGAAGTAGCGAAAAGCCTTTATCCTGGCGTGCGTGATGCCTTGCTCGCATCCCACCCATGGTCCTTTGCTACCACCCAAGCGACCCTGCCGCGTCTTGCGCAAAGCCCCAGCGCGGAATTCCGCTACGCCTTCCAATTACCCCCTGATTTTCTGCGCGCCATTTCCGCCGGCACCGCGGGGCGCGCGACTGGATTGCTGTATCGTATTCAGGGCAGCAAGCTGATGACCGATGTCGAAACCGTGGCGCTGACGCATATTTTTCGCCCGGATGAGGGTAGCTTTCCGCCCTTCTTCGCCTCGGCCCTTATGGCGCGCCTGGCCGCCGAATTTTGCCTACCGCTTACAGAAAACACGTCTCGCGCTGAACTGCTCGCGCGGCTTGCGGAAGCAGAACTCCGCAGTGCGCGGCGCGCCGATAGCCAACAGGCCAGCGCTACCGCGCTTGGTTCATTCCCGCTGATTTCGGTCAGGGGCTGATCCATGCCCGCCATCAAACGCACCAAAACCAGCTTCACCGCTGGCGAATTGGCACCTGAATTGCTTGGCCGTGCCGATCTGCGTGCTTATGAAAATGGCGCGCGGCGGCTGCGAAATGTGGTGATCCAGCCAACTGGCGGAGTCTCCCGTCGCCCTGGGCTTCGGCATGTCGCGATGCTGCCTGGCGTGGCACGGCTGCTGCCCTTCGAATTCAATACTGAGCAAACCTATCTGATGGTGCTGACGGATGGGAAGCTTGCCGTCTACGCCGCTGATCTGAAAATCGCGGAGCTGGTTGCGCCCTGGACCGAAACTATGCTGCCGCAAATTGGCTTCACGCAGAATGCCGATACGCTATTGCTGACACACCCCGATATGCGCCCACAAAAAGTGCAGCGCAGCAATGCGGGTTGGTCCATCACGCCCTGGGCCTTCACCCAGGATGCCTATTTCCGCTTTGCCGCTCGCGAAGTGACGCTGACACCAAGCGCGCTCAATGGCACCATAACCATCAGCGCGAATGCGCCGGTTTTCGCAGTAGAACATATCGGTGCACGGCTGCGTATTGGCGGCAAACGTGTGCTGGTCGCGGCAGTCAATTCGCCAAGCACTATTATTGCTAGTGTAGAACAAGCGCTTGCCAGCACCGCTGCAACCAAGGATTGGGAAGAAGCCACTTTCAGCACAGCGCGCGGCTGGCCCATCACCTGCTGCTTTCATCAGGATAGGCTGGTAATTGGCGGTTCACGAGATTTGCCCAACAGGCTTTGGCTATCGCGCACCGGTGATTTGTTTAACTTCGATCCCGGCACTGGCCTTGATGATGAAGCGATTGCTTTCAGCCTGCTCTCTGATCAGGTCAATGCCATTCGGGGCGTGTTTTCTGGCCAGCATTTGCAGCTTTTCACTTCTGGCGCCGAATGGATGGTGACAGGTGATCCGCTCACGCCAGCCAATATCCAGATCAACCGCCAAACCCGCGTGGGCTCGCCTGTGGATCGGTTGGTGCCGCCGGTGGATGTGGATGGGTCAACCATTTTCGTCTCACGTGGTGGGCAAGGCGTTTATGAATTCGCCTATACCCAAGTGCAGCAAGCCTATCAAGCCAATGACCTTGCCATATTGGGCCGCCACTTGATCAAGGCACCGCGCGCCATGGCATATGATCAGCGCGCACGGCTTTTGCACTTGGTAATGGAAGATGGCGCACTCGCCACACTCACGCTTTATCGTGCCGAACAAGTAACCGCCTGGACGCGGCAGGAAACCAGCGGCGCCTTTCGCGCCATTGCCGAAGTAGAAGGTACGCTCTGGTGTGTGGTTGAACGTGCCAACGGCATTTCGCTGGAACGTTTCGAAGATGGGTTGATGCAAGATGCCGGGCTGACGGGCACCTCCATCACACCAAAATCCGCCTGGTCCGGGCTTGGCCATTTGAATGGGCGCCAAGTTGCGATCCTGGCTGATGGTGCGGTCCGCGCCAGTGCGATCGTTTCCGGCGGTGCTGTCACCCTCACGGCGCCGGCCACAAAGGTCGCAATCGGTCTTGCCTTCATGCATGAAATCGAACCCTTGCCCGCTGACCTCATCACACCCGCCGGCAGCGCAACTGGCCCTTCCCGCCTGGTTGCCGTCACCTTCCGCTTGCTGGAAACGCCGGCGCTGAATGTGGATCTGGGCCAAGGGCCAAGGGCCTTGGCGCTCAGGCGCTTCAATGTTGACCATTTCGATGCGCCGCCAACCCCCTTCACTGGCGATGCCACGCTGCGCGGCATTGGCTGGCGGCGAGATCGCATAGCTCCACTCTGGCGCATCACCGGCACAGCACCGCTGCCGTTGACGCTGCTTACCGTCACAACCGAAATCAGGATGATTGACTGATGGCTCAAATCGCGACCATCGCTAGCCTCGCCCTTGCCGGCGTTGCCATGCAAAACCAGGCAAAGACCCGCAAGGTGGAAACGCGCGCGCGGGAAGCGCAGCAGGCCGCACAGCAACAATATTCGGCAAGCCAGCAGGCCGCGCAGCAACGTGCGCGCCAGGATGTGCTGGCGCGCAGCATCGCTGCCTCACGTGCGCGCTTTGCTGCTGGTGGTGTTTCGCCGGATGAGGGTTCCGCCGCTGCGCTGATAGCCGGCATGCGTGCCGATGCTGCACAGACTGATGCGGAAAGCGCTGATCTTTTGCGTATGCGCCTGGCCGCGGGTCGCCCTTCATTGCTCAATGCCAATGGCGATTTTCAGGGCTTTGTACGTGCCACGCAATCCTTTGGGTCCATTACGCGCAACCTGCTCGACTGATCCAGGCCTCCCACGCCCCTCTATCCGCAAGGAACCGCAATGTCCGAACACATCACCATCGGCGATGTGTCGCCACGCGCGCAATATATCGCTAATGGCACGCAGCGCGTCTTCACCTTCGCCTTTTCCATCTTCAACGATAGTGATCTTGAAGTTCGCATCGATGGTCTGGCTCAAGCTACGGGCTTCACCATTGCTGGTGCCGGCGAATCAGATGGCGGCACCGTTACCTTCCTGGAAGCGCCCTTGAATGGTGCGCGCATCATGCTACGTCGCCGCGTCATCCTGGCGCGCATGACGGATTTTCAGGAGAACAGCCTGCTCCGCGCCAGCACCTTGAATGATGAGCTGGATTTCCAAATGGCCGCGCTGCAACAAGTGGCGAGTGATCTCAGCCAGGCCATCCGTACCGATCCCGCCGATGATGGCAATATGCTGCTGCCGCTGCGTGCCGCACGTGGCAACCGGCTGCTGGGCTTTGATTCTCTCGGGGATATCACGATTTTTGATCGCGATGGGCCGGAAATCACCCTTCCCTATCCGGGCGCCGTGCCGCGCGCGGTGGAAGACAAGCTAAATGAACGTCTTTCAGTGCGGGATTTCGGCGCACTCGGCAATGGCGTCGCCGATGATGGACCGGCACTACAGGCCGCCATGAACGCTGCCGTTGTATCGGGACGCTTCCTTGAAATTGGTGAGGGCAGCTACCGCACCGGTCAACCGCTGCTGCTGGGTGGCGGCGCCGCGGGCCTCATCATGCGCGGCAGCATTCTCTACGCCGGGCCGTCTGGTCAGACCGCGCTCACCATCGGTGATGGCGGCACAGTGCGCAATGCAACCAAGCTCTACATGGGCATCCGCATCATCCGCGCCAGCATTTCAGATTGGGAGAATGAAGCCGATATCGGCCTGGTACTGCGGAATTTCGATTCATGCCAGGTGGAAATCCGCCAGGTCGAAGGCTTCACCATCGGCATCCGCACACTTGGCGAAGAGCGCGGTTTTGAGGATACCACGCTGACGCTTGGGCGCATTGTCAATAACCGCATCGGGCTTGATATTCATACTGCGAGTGCGGGCGCCTGGAACACATCTGTTCGTTATTACGGCGGTCATTTCGCTATCGCTTCCAGTCTGCATATCACCAAGGATCGCTTCGGCGTGCGCTTTTCCGCCGCACCCGGCGCCTATGTCGCGCATAATCGGCACATCTTCGATGCACCTGGCTTTGAATTGCAGGCGCGAAATCGTCCCATCAGCGGCATCCCTTTTTTGTGTGAGGTCAATAGCCGCGCGATTTGGGCGCGTGCCATGCGCATGGAAGGCTGCAGCCCCTTTGTCGCGCGCCACACCACCGGCGCGCAAGACCATATTTATGAAATTGCTTGGGCCAGCCAAGCCTATCTTGTGGATGTTGATTACACACCAAGCGCCACACGTATCGGTGCAAGCGTACGGCGTTTCCACCAAGCCGCGGCCTTTCGTGATGCATCGCGTGAGATCGCAGCCGTGCCCAATCTGCGCGCTGCACGGTTCCGCTGGTCCATTCAGGAATGGGGTTTTGAAAAACTCGCATGCCTTTCCAGCAATGTCTCTTTCTCACCAACACGGCTTGAGGATTTTGCATTTCCGGGCCTTGATGATTTCACCTTCACCGATCGCGGCGTAGTGCTCACTGGCGGGCGCGGGGTTGGTTTTGTTGTGGATAGCCGCAATTGCCGTGAATTTGCCCTTGCCGTGGATGCGGATGGTGCGCGGCTTGTCGTGATGTGCTTCGATCAGGATCGCTATTTGATCAGCGAAGGCACCACGCCCGTGGTGCGCGCTTCCGGTCAATCCCTCATGTGGAACCCCACCGGCCGCTGGTGGCAAAGCTCGGCTGATATGGATGACGAAACGCTCACGCGCCCGCAGGTTATTCGCCTTGCAGATCAGGTCGCCTATGCGATCATCGGTGTGGCCCGCATCGCGCGGGATTATGAAGTACGCGCGCTGCGCCTGGCTTGTGATCCGCTTTACGCTCCACCCCTGCTGTATGGCTTGCCAGATCTGCCGCATGGCGCGCGCGAATTGGCCACAGAACTGCCGTGGGATCCTGGTTCCATCGCGCCGGGTGCTTCCGCGCAAATCAATGTGCCGCTGCAAGGCGCGCGGCCTGGTGATTTTGCGGCAGCCGCCTTCAGCCTGGCCACTTCCGGCATTGTCATGCTGGCGCAAGTGGGTGCCACCAATATCGTCACCGTCACCGCCTGGAACCGCAGCGGCATCGCCATCAACCTTGCAGCCGGCACCGTCCGTGCCCGGGTTACCAAGGCATGAGACGCCGCAAAAACACCATTGACCTCGGGCTTGATCTGCGTGAGGCCATCAAGCGTGTGAGTGCCAGCTATGAAGCGGTGCTCAGCCTTGATCCGCTGGTGGAAGATGAGGCGCTGATGCGCGCCCATCGCAACCATATCCAACTTTGCCGCGCTGCACTTGGTCATTTGGAAGCGCTGCTGCGCCTCGCGCGCGCCACGCATCAGGCCGATCAGCGAGAAGTGACCGAAGCCGAACGCCTGCTTGCGGAAGCGCGTCAGGCTTTGGCCGCAGCCCCCATGCCCGATGATGTCCCGCATGAGGAATGATCCGGATTTCCTCGAATTTCTCTGGCTTTGGAATCAACGCAGCACGCAGGAAACGCCCGCCATTCATCGGCGCATCGCGCGCTGGCTGATGGCGCGGCGCGAAGCCAGTGATCGGCGCCTGCTGCTGATGGCCTTTCGCGGCTGTGGCAAGTCTACCTTGATCGGGCTTTGGTGCGCTTGGCTTTTGCTCAACAACCCTTCAACGCGCATCCTGGTGGTGGCGGCCGACGCCTCACTAGCAACCCGCATGGTCGCAACCGTACGGCGCATTCTGGAATCCCACCCGCTTTGCGCCGAGTTGCTGCCCGATGTGCCAGAAAATTGGGCGGCGGACCGCTTCACCGTCGCCCGCCCAGGCGCTTTGCGAGACCCCTCCATGCTGGCGCAGGGCATATCGGGCAATATCACCGGCGCCCGCGCCGATGTCATCATTTGTGATGATGTCGAAGTTGCCGGCAATTGCGACACACCTGGCAAGCGCGAGGCGCTGCGTGAACGTCTGGCAGAACTTGAATTCATCCTGACACCAGGCGGCACCATTTTATTTGTCGGCACGCCGCATTGTGAGGAAAGCCTCTACCGCGATCCGAAGCATGAGGATGCCTTCCTACGATCCTATCGCCGGCTGACGCTGCCCATCATGAATGCAGCGGGTGCGAGCGCCTGGCCGGAACGCTTCCCGAAGGAGGCGATTGCGGCACTCCGCCAACGTGTCGGCGCGCTGCATTTCGAACGGCAAATGATGCTGAAGGCGCTACCGGCTGAAGCCGCGCGGCTCGATCCTGCCGCACTCATTCGTTATGCAGATGAACCGGAATATCGCGAAGCCGGCGGGCGGGCGGAACTCAGCCTGCTTGGTCGGCGGCTGGTCTCTGGTGGTGGATATTGGGACCCTGCCTATGGCCGGCCAGGCAGCGGGGATTCTTCCGTGTTGGCGGCGTGTTACGCGGATCAGGAAGGCAATCACTTCCTGCATCGGCTGCGCTACCTGACGCATGACCCGGATGCGGCGGAAGACCCGGCCACGCAGCAATGCCAGCAAGTCGCGCATATCGCGCGGGATTTGCTGCTGCCTGTCATTCGCGTGGAAACCAATGGCATTGGGCGCTTTCTGCCCGCGCTGCTCAGGCGCGAATTAGCCAAGGCGGGCGCGGCCTGCGCGGTAGTGGAACAGAATAATCATCGCGCGAAGGCGGATCGCATCCTTGGCGCATTGGAACCAGCGCTCGCCGCACGGCGGCTGCATGCGCATGAAACTGTGTTTCGCACCCGTTTACCGTCCGAAATGGCGGAATGGGCGCCAAATGTCTCCGGCGCGCGCGATGACGCCTTGGATGCGTTGGCGGGTTGCTTGCTGGCAGAACCGGTGCGCTTGGCGCGTCCCGGCCCGCCACCGCAGGCCGCCTATTGGCGTGGAAGCTAAGTCGCAGTCGTTTTCAGGATTTCCGAGGCATGCCGCGCGCGGCCCGCATCGGTAATCTCAAACCGACCATCCGGGCGTTGCTGCGCCAAAGCCATGCCGGTCAGGCGCAGCAGGCAGGGGCCATCCTTCAGCCCCTCGGGCCGCCCATGCGGACCCACCAGCGTCAGCCGATGCAACGCCGAACGGCAGCAGGTTTCCAGATACGGCTCATTCCACATGGGCCCGGCTTTCCTTTCCGGCGTCTTGCCGCCCCTTTCTTCTGGGGTGGCCGCGCCTGTTCTTCAAGCTTTCAGCATAAGGCCAAGCAGCATGTCCATGCAGATTGATCCCCAATGGTGGTTTACCGCCGTGGAAGCGCCGGTGGTCGCCGGCTTATTCTGGATGATCCACGGGCTCCGACGCGAATTGCATGCCCGCATCGAACGCGGCGATGAACGCGATTCGGATGCGCTGACCCGCACGCGGGAAGATTTGGCGCAATTCAAGCTGGAAGTGGCGCGCACCTATGTGCCGCTCTCGCTCATTCGCGATCTGGATCGGAGGCTTTCCGATCATTTGGTGCGGATCGAGGAAAAGCTTGAGGAGGTTTCCCGCACGGGTGTTGCCGCCGCACAAGCCGTGCGCCGGATGGAGGAACGGGAATGACCAAGCTGCCCCCTCCCCGCGCGATTGACATCGAAATCCTCGCCATGACGCTCTGGGCCGAAGCGGCCGACAAGCCCGTGCGCGCAATTGAAGCCTTGGCTGCTTTGGTGATGAACCGTCTGCGCCAAGGCCGAGACCCCAATGCGCGCCACATCGCCGCGATCTGCCGCGCGCCTTTCCTGTTTTCCTGCTGGAATAAGCGGGACCAGCGCCAAGCCGCTTTGCGCGCCATCCCGCCCGGTGATGTGGCTATCACGATCTGTCGGCGCATCGCGCAACGCGCCGCTTCCGGCCTGCTGCCGGACCCAACCAGTGGTGCCACGCTTTGGCATGATACCGCGCATCTGCCCGCCTGGGCGGTGGGACAAGCGAGCATTACGGAAATCGGTGGCCTTTGTTTCTATCGTGCCGAGGACATCACCGCGCCGCCGCCACGTGCCGCGCGGCCAAATCTTGTGCTTGCGGAAGCGGTTTAGCGCTTAGCCGACCCGTACCACTTCACGCGGCGCGGCGTTCACTTCCGCGCTCTCACCAAGCCGATGCCAGGCGCCGCTGATAAGAATTTCACTCGGCCGGAAGCGCGCTTTATAGGCCATCTTGCGGCTTTCCGGGACCCAATAGCCCAAATAGACATAAGGCAGGCCAAGCGAACGCGCGCGGCCAATCAGCCACAACACCGCAAAAGTGCCGAGTGATCGCTTATCCTCATCCGTATCGAAGAAGGAATAAACTGCTGATAGCCCATCGGCCAGCCAATCCGTCAGGCAAGCGCCCAAAAGCCGGTCCTGCGCATCGCGGAATTCAAGGATGCCGGTGCTGATCGGCGTATCCTCGATCATGGCGCGATAATCGTAATAGCCCATCGCAGCCATATCGCCATCGGCATGGCGATTTTTCTGATAGCGCTGGAACAGGGTGAATTGTTCCGCCGTGGCGCGGGCCGGCATTTCGGAAATGGTCAAATCAGCATTGGCACGCAGGATGCGGCGCTGCGTGCGGTCTGGCATGAATTCCTCGCTCACCACGCGGATCGGCACGCAGGCCTGGCAGCCGGGGCAGACCGGCGCATAGGCAATGTTGTGGCTGCGGCGAAAGCCGGCGCGCGAAAGGCGTTCATGCAAAGCTTCCGCTTCCGTGCCGGACAACTCGGTCACGATCTTCCTCTCCGTCCGGCCCGGCAAATAGGGGCAGGGCAGCGGCGCGGTCGTATAGAAGAATTGCGGACGGCGGGGCGGGCGATGCAGCATGCGGCGCCATTTTCGCCTCAGACCGCTTTGGAATCAACCACCTTGCACAGGCCCCCTATGGCGCGGGGTTCAGGCGGATGCGCCCGGTCACGTCCCGTGGTGCCGCCAGCGGCAAAAGCGCGCCATCGCGCCAAAGCGGCAGCATATCGCCCCAGTGCTGGCTGAAGGGGTGGCCGGATTGGCCGGTCGCTATCACGGCAAAGGCGCCATCGGGTGCGGCCAAATCCATCACGCCGCGAAAGCCGGCGCCATGCACCGCGGCAAAGCCCGAGCCCCTGAAGGCGGCGCGGGCCACGGTTTCGCCATCCCCACCCGGAGCAGCGCGCAAGCCCAGCCAATCGCGCAGATAGGGGATGAAGCGCAGAATGGCGTGGTCGAATTGCGCGACATGCGCCGCGCCCCAGCGCCATTGCCCAGGATCAGCGCCATGCTGAGGCGCCAGCGCCGCCACCGCTTCAGCCAAGGCCGCCGCCAGCAAGGGCGCGCAGCCCCCTTCCCCGCACCAGCGCGAAGCCGCATCGCCCCCTTGCAGCAAGGGCCGCAGGAATTCGGGGGATGGCGCAAAACTATCGGGCGGCAGCTTGGCGCGCGCCAATAGCGCCTGGCCAAAGCCGCGCATGGTCGCGTGGAAGATCAGCGGTTCTGGCCGCGTCGCCGCCATTTCCCCGTCCCAGGCTTGCAGCAAAGCAAGCGCTGCCCCCGCCGCACCGTCCATGGGCGGCAGGGCGCGAAAGGCTGGCAGCGCTTCGGCTGCAAAAAGGCTGAAGCGATCCATCTGCAAGGCTGCGAAATTCGCCGGCGTGTGTTGAGGCTGCGCGGCCAGGCCAGCACCGATGCGCCGGAAGCGCCAATCGCCATGCCAATCTCGGCTGAGAAAGGCCGGATGATCCACCGGCGCCACGCGGTTATTCGCGTTCACAATCACGCCGCTTGCTGGGTTTTCGACATGCCGCTTGGCCTCAAAAGGCAGAAACCCATCCCATCCCGCCGCACCATCCCAGCCGGGCCGAGGCAGCGTGCCATCCCCACCACGGCGCAGCGGCACGCGCCCAACGATGAGCATGGCAATCCCGCCCGCACGATCCGCGAGCATCAGATTCTGCACCGGGCTGGTGATATCCTCCGCCGCCGCGCGGGCTTCCTTGATGTCGCGCGCGCCATTCAAGCGCAACAAGCCGCGTGCCGAGGTCTCACCCGCCGAAAGGCTTGCCATGGCAAGTGCCAGCACCGTGCCCGCCTTGCCTTCAAAACTTGGATCAAGATCGGAAAGCACCGGGCCGTGGCGCGTTTCGCGAAAACGGAAAGCCACGGGTGCAGCGCCACGCACCGCAATCTGCGTTTCATGCCACGTAAAGTCGCGCGCGCCATCGGGCGTTTCATAGCGCCCGTCATCGGTCAGTTTTTCGATGAAGATATCCTGCGTATCCGCATGGGTGGTGGTGAAGCCCCAAGCCAGGCTTTCATTCCGCCCAATCACAATCCCCGGCACGCCAGGCGCGGTCGCACCCATCAGCATGCGCCCATTCGGCAGGGTGATGCGCGCCAGATACCAAAGAATGGGTGCGCTATGCGAAAGATGCGGATCGGAAGCGAGCAAGGGCGCGCCCGAGGCACTCCGCCCTGCCCCGACAGCCCAGGCGTTGGAGGCAATCTCCGGCAAAGGGGCATCTTCAGGAAAGCGTGGGAAGTGCTGGGCAAGTGCGGCCAATGCCGCGCCATTCAAACCCGGCCCATGCAGCGCACCGCTTGCCTTCGCTTCAGTCTGCATCAGCGGTTCATCGGGGCGGCCTGCTGTTGTATCTTCCGGCCATAAATCGCCAAGCTGTTCGGGCGAAAGCCGCTCTGCCAGCCGTGCGCGTTCCAATTCCATGCGCCAATTGCCGCCAAGCCAAAGCCCCATGATCTTGCCCCAGAGCAAGCTATCCAAGGGCTGCCAAGGTTCCGGCGCACCGAGCGCGATGAATTCCGGCGCGGCGAAGCGCCCGCGCGCTGCGATCCAGGCATTCACCCCGCGCGCATAGGCTTCCAGCATCGCGCGGGTTTCGGGATCAAGCGCGGCCAAATCCGCCGCCGCACGTTCTTCGAGGCGCAATAGCCGCATGAAGCGATCAAGGCGCAGCGCCGCCGCACCGGCTACCGCAGCGCTTTGCCCGCGCGCGCCGCGGCGCATCATTTCCATCTGGAACATCCGGTCGCGCGCATGCAAAAAGCCCAGCGCAGCCCAGGCATCTGCTTCTGTCGTTGCCGTGATATGCGGAATGCCGCGTGTATCGAGCGTAATGGCAACCGGCGCGGCAAGCCCTGCCAGCGACAGTTCGGAATTACGCGCGGGCAGGCTCCACCACAGCGCACCGGCAATGCCGCCGATGATCAGCAGGATCAGCGTCGCCAGAAAAACGACAAGGCGCTTCGCCCAAAACCCAAAGCCACGGCGGCGGGGGCGACGGCGTTTCATGCGGCGGGGGGGATATTGCCGGTACGGATCATAAACGCCGCGCGCGCCACGGCACCGCGCCAATCAGCATTGCCATCCGGGCAGCGCACCAGCCGGACTGAAGGATACCAGAGCGTATCTTCCCGCCCCTGTTGCCAGCGCCAATCGGAATTGCGCCCATGGGTCAGCATCAGCGCAGGCCGCCCGAGCGCGCCGGCCAGATGCAAGACGGCCGTGTCCACCGTCACCACCAGGTCAAGCGCCATGATGGCAGCCGCGGTATCCAGAAACCAATCCGGGCCATTATCCATCTCTGGCCCCAGGCGATCGAGCGCGAAGGGCGCTTCGGTATCCTCGCCCGGTCCCTTTTGCAGCGCGAAAAGCCGCACGCCACCCAGCGCTGCGATGGGTGCAAAGATGGGAAGAGGCACGGACCGATTGCGATCCACCGGCGCCTTGGGATTGCCCTGCCAGACAATGCCGATGCGATAGCCCTGATTGCCGATGCGTTGCCGCCAACGCGCCACGCGTTCCGGTTCCGCCGCCAGATAGGGAATGCGCCCCTGATATTGCTGCGGACGCAGCCCAAGCGCGCGCGGTAGATTGAGCAAAGGCAGCCAGGATTTAACGCCCTGCACCCTGCCCGCCGCACCACCGGGGCGCGCATCAATCCCTTCCAGCACGGGGGCGAGCAGTTTCATCACACGCGAGTCAAGCACCGCATGCACGCGCACACCGCGCGCGCGCAGCACGGGCAGGAAGCGCGCAAATTGGATGGTATCGCCAAGCCCCTGTTCGCCCATCACCAACAGCGATTCCGGCAACGCGCCACCACGCCACATCGGCATGGGTTCCGGGCCATTCGGGCCAGGGCGGGTGACCTTGGTGAAGACCTCCGGCATCAAATCAAAGCGCACTTCGTAAGCGTCCCAGGCTTCCTGCCAAAGCCCAGCGCCGAACAGCGCGCGCGCGAATGCGGCCTTTACATGCAGGTTTTCCGGCTGAAGCTGCGATAAAACGCGCAAGGCTGCGGCTGCTTCGGCACAGCGCCCGGCATCGCGCGCATCCTCAAGCAGATTGAGGATGGACGAGATATCCGGGCCTTCCGCCATGGCCTAACTTCTAACGCCGGCCCGAGGCGAAACGCACCGCTTCTTCCGCCGCGCGAAATAGCGCGCGCGCCTTTTGGCGCGTCTCTTCATATTCCGCCTTGGGATCACTATCGGCCACCACACCGGCGCCGGCCTGCACATACATCACGCCATCTTTTACCAGCGCGGTGCGGAGCGCGATGCAGGTATCCATGCCGCCATCGGCGCCGAAATAACCCACACCACCGGCGTAAAGCCCACGGCGCGATGGTTCCAATTCCTCGATAATCTCCATCGCGCGAATTTTTGGCGCACCGGTCAGCGTGCCGGCCGGGAAGCCAGCGCAATAGGCATCCAAAGCATCCAGCCCCGCGCGCAAACGGCCCTGCACTTCTGAGCCGATATGCATCACCTGCGAATAGCGTTCCACCTGGAATTGCGCGGTGACCTTGACGGAGCCGATTTCGGAGACGCGCCCGACATCATTGCGCCCAAGATCGAGCAGCATCAGATGCTCAGCCCGTTCCTTCGGATCGGCCAGCAACTCCACTTCAAGCGCGCGATCTTCTTCCGGTGTCGCGCCACGCCGGCGTGTGCCGGCCAGCGGGCGCACCGTCACCACACCATCGCGCGCACGCACCAGAATTTCTGGGCTCGCCCCCACCGCAGCGAAACCGCCAAAGTCACAAAAGAACAGGAAGGGCGCTGGGTTAATCCGCCGCAGCGCGCGATACAGCGCGAAGGGCGGCAGCGCGAAGGGTGCGGAAAAACGCTGCGCCGGCACGATCTGAAAGCAATCCCCCGCGCGGATGTAATCCTTCGCGCGCTCCACCGCTGCGATATAGCCGGCTTCGGTGAAATTACTGTCGGGCTGGGGCAAAGCGGGCAGATCGGCGGGTGGTGCTGGGCGCGGCACGGGGCGATCAAGTGCTGCCTCTGCCTCATCCAACCTGGCATTGGCCGCTTCCCAGGCGGTTTGCGGTTCAGCCCCTGGCCAGACCGGCGCGCAGAGCAGCAAGGTATCGCGCACATGGTCGAACACGGCCATCAGCGTCGGGCGCGTCATCACCGCATCGGGAATGCCGAGCACATCGGGCTTGGTTGACGGGAGCTTTTCAATCAACCGCACCAGATCGTAACCAAGATAGCCGAAAAGCCCTGCCGCAATGGGCGGCAAATTCGCGGGCACCACCATGCGGCATTCATTGATGATGGCGCGCAGACTATCCAAGGCAGGTGCCGTTTCCGGCACGAAAGCATGCGGGGCGGAAAGCGCGTGGCGATTGAGTTCCGCCTTGCCATTGCGGCAACGCCAGATCAAATCCGGCGCCATGCCGATGGCGGAATAACGCCCGCGCGCGGCACCGCCTTCAATGCTTTCCAGCAAAAACGCATTGGCCTGCGCGCCGCCTGTCAGTTTCAGGAAGGCGCCGACCGGTGTGTCCAGATCCGCCACGCGTTCACGGACCAGGATGTGCCCCCGCCCCGCTTCCAACGCCGCGCGAAACGCCGCGAAACCATCCCCGTTCATCGGCCTGTCACCTGTTCCAGCACGCGTTCATTGATGCGCACATTGGCCCGCGCACGCAATGCCGCCTGGAATTGCTGTTCCAGATCGTCACCCACGGCCTGTTCGATTTCCACGCGCACGCGGCCCATGCCAAGCGGATCAGTAGTCGGATCAAGCCGCAGAATATCGGCGACCGACGCCACCGCAAAGCCGCCGCGAATTTCCGCCATGGTGGCCTCCCCGCGCTTGGCTTCAAACAAGGGCGGCAGCAATTCCGCTGGCACCGGGCTGCCCTGCGCGGGATCACGCCCGAAAGGCGCGGTTCGCGAGCTGACCAGGCCCAAATCCTGCGCGGCTTCCACCAAAGTCTTGCCACCGCGCTGCGCCGCCAAAAGCCCCGCCGCGCGTGTTTCCGTAAAGCGCCGACGCGCATCGGCAATCACCGCGCGCCGGAGGTCCTGTTCAACCTCGGCAAAAGCGCGCAACTGCGATGGCGTGATGCCGCTGATTTCAATCGCTGCAAAAGCATCGCCAAATTCCTGCAACGCGGCGCCGCGCCCTGATCCTGCGTGAAAATCGCCCGCAACACGGCATTGCGTTGATCCGCCGCCACCGGCAGCGCCACCGCTTCATTGGCGGGGCTGCGGCCCCCTGGATCGAGCGTCGCATTCACCAGCACCAGCCCAAAACGCGGCGCAGCTTCGGCCAGCGTCATGCCCCCCGCCAGCGCATCTTCCACCTTATTGCCACGCTCATAAGCAAGATCCAGCGCGCGGTCCTTCGCGACATCGCGGCGCAATTGATCACGCAATTGATCAATCGTGAAAATCTGCGCGGCTTCCACCGCTTCAATGCCAATCACATGCCAGCCAAAGGGGCTTTGCACCGGGTCTGTCACGCTTTGCGGGAGCGCCGCGAAAGCCGCATCCGCCAAGGCAGGAATGGGCAGGCTTGTCTTGTCACCCATGGGCAGCGCCATGGCCTGACCGCCCGCGGCGGTGGCAGCCGCTTCCACGGTTTCCCATTCAGCGCCCGATTGCCAAAGCTGCGCGATTTCCCGCGCGCGGGCTTCATCGGCCAGCACCACCTGGCGGATTTGCCGGCGCTCGGGCCTGTCATATTGGCCATGGCGGGCTTCAAAGGCTTGCTTGATGTCATCTTCCGAAACGGCGATCTCATTCGCCAGCGTTTCCGCCGACAGCACCGCAATGCTGATCTGCCGAAACTCCGGCGTAGAAAAACGCTGCGGGTTGTTTTCCAGAAAGCGCTGCAATTGCGCTTCCGTCGGTGCTTCCGGTTCCGGCGCGGCGGAGAATGGCAGTAGCACCACATCCGCCACGCGCCGTTCCGTCTGCCATACCAGCAGCGGCGCGGTCAGCGCATCCGAAGCGGCAGCACCCGCACGCACCGCCCCCAGCAATTGCTGGCGCAGCAAATCACCCCGGATCAGCGTCAGGAATTGCGCTTCGGTCAATTCATTGCTGCGCAACACCTGCGCCAGAAAATCACGCGAAAAACGACCATCAGGGGTGCGCAGACCAGGGATGGCGAAGACGGTTTCGCGTACCATTTCCTCCGGCGCCACCACGCCCATGCGCTGCGCCTCAGCCACCATGGCGCGTTCGCCGATCAGGTTTTCAAGGGCGCCCACGGCCACGGCGCGGCGGATCGCTTCATTCGGTTCGAACCGATTGCCCATCTGGCGCGCGATTCGCGACATTTCGCGCCGCGCGGCGTTCTGCGCTTCCTCGGCTTCGATACGCTGATCACCAACCCTGGCCACCGCCGTATCGCGGCCAAAATTGCGCACAACATCCTCAATCCCCCAGACAGCGAAGGAAAGGACGAGCAGGACGAAAAGCGCCTTGGCAACCCAGGTAGAGGCCAGGCGACGCATGAAGGTGATCATGGGAAAGGTGATTACCGCCACGCGGCGCCGCGCGAAAGGCCCGATGCTTGCCAAGCCCCCAAGCGGCGGCTAGCCACGCGGGGCAAAGCTCGCCCCAAGCCCAGAAGGAACCCCAGCATGACCCCCGGTGTGCGCCCGCTGATCGCCGGCAATTGGAAAATGCATGGGCTGGCCGCCGAGGCCCAAGCTTTGGCCCGGGCCGTTGCCGCCGGGGCGGCTGGGCTGAAGGCGGAAGTGCTGATCTGCCCCCCCGCCACGCTGATCGCCCCCCTGGCCCAGGCTTGCGCCGGGGTTGTCGCGCTTGGCGGGCAGGATTGCCATGAGGCCGCCCAGGGCGCCCATACCGGGGATATCGCCGCCGCCATGTTGAAGGATGCCGGCGCTTCTTACGTTATTCTGGGCCATTCCGAACGCCGTATGGCGTATCGGGAGACCAGCCACCGTGTCCGCGCCAAGGCCGCAGCAGCAATGGCTGCCGGCCTGATCCCGGTGGTTTGCGTGGGCGAGCCCGAGGATGACCGGCTGCTGGGCCGGGCCGAGGAAGTGGTGATCGAACAAATGGACGAAAGCCTGCCGGATGGCTTTGGCGCAGCCGGCGGCGTGGTGGCTTATGAACCCGTCTGGGCCATCGGCACTGGCCGGACGCCGACCGAGGCCGATATTACCGCCATGCATGCCATGTTGCGCGCCAAGCTGACCCAAGCCTTCCCCGGACAGGGCGCGGGGCTGCGCTTGCTTTATGGCGGTTCGGTCAAGCCCGGCAATGCCGGTGCCATCCTGGCCCTGCCCCATGTGGATGGGGCGCTGGTCGGCGGGGCAAGTCTGGTGGCCGAGGATTTCCTGGCGATCGCGCGGGCGGCGGGCTAAGCCCCACTTCCCGCCTTGTCGCGGCGCGCCTTGGCGCCTAACTTCGATTTTTCAAATTCCAGGAGGATGCCAACATGTTCAAGGGTTCCATGGTCGCGCTGATCACGCCCATGCGCGCGGATGGGTCCGTGGACGAAAAAGCCTTCGTGGAATTGGTGCAGTGGCAGATTGCCGAGGGCACCGAAGGCCTGATCCCCGTTGGCACCACAGGCGAAAGCCCGACCCTTTCGCATGAGGAACACATGCGCGTGGTGGAGCTTTGCGTGGAAGCCGCAGCCGGGCGCGTGCCCGTGATTGCGGGTACCGGCAGCAACAGCACATCCGAGGCGATTGAATTCACCCGCCACGCCAAGAAGGCCGGCGCTGATGCCTGCCTGGTGGTGACGCCCTATTACAACAAGCCCACTCAAGAAGGCCTTTTCCTGCATTTCAAGGCGATTGCGGATGCGGTGGATCTGCCCATGGTGATCTACAATATCCCGCCGCGCAGCGTGGTTGACATGAGCGTTGAGACCATGGCGCGGCTGGCCAAGCACCCGAATATCATCGGCGTGAAGGATGCCACCGCAAACCTCGTGCGGCCTTTGCATACGCGCCGCGCCTGCGGGGCGGATTTCGCGCAGCTTTCCGGCGAAGACCACACCGTGATTTCCTTCATGGCGGCTGGCGGGCATGGCTGCATTAGCGTCACCGCCAATGTGGCACCCCGGCTTTGCGCGGAAATGCACAAGGCCTGGCGCGCGGGGCGCGTGGAGGAGGCGATGGAAATCCAGGACCGCCTGGTGCCTTTGCATGATGCGCTGTTTGCCGAGACCTCTCCGGGCCCGGTGAAATATGCGGCGAGCCTGCTGACCAAAAGCACCGATCATTGCCGCCTGCCGCTGGCCCCTGTGGGTGAGGCGACACGCGCGCGCGTGCGCGATGCCATGGTTTCAGTTGGCCTGTTGAACTGAAAGGGATGCGCCCGCGCGGTGGGTGCTTGAGATATGGCTGAACCGCGCAAGAAGGGCATGATTTCCCACGGGATCGCCGCGCAGAACCGCAAGGCGCGGTTTGACTACAAGATCTTGGAGACCATCGAAGCGGGGCTTGCCTTGGTGGGGCCTGAGGTGAAGTCCTTGCGCGCTGGTCGCGCCGCGCTGACCGAAGCCTGGGCCGGGGAACGCGATGGGGAGATGTGGCTGTTCAATGCCCATATCCCGGAATGGCAGGCTGGTTCCTTCGTGGCGCGGTTCGAACCACGCCGGCCACGCAAGCTGCTTTTGCACAGCAAGCAATCACGCGAATTGATCGGCGCCATCGCGCGCGACGGGGCCACGATTGTGCCGCTGGATATCCATTTCAATGAACGCGGGCGGGCGAAGGTGTTGCTGGGCCTGGCTGAGGGCAAGAAGAACCACGACAAGCGGGCTGCGGTTGCGGCTCGGGATTGGCAGCGGGATAAGGCGCGGTTGATGCGGGATAAGGGGTAGGGGGGTGCTTCAGGAATAAACCTCAAGGCTCAGAGCAGCCAGTGACTCGTTTCAAACACGTTCACTGTCAGGGGAATATCGTAGGTGTACCGGATGATGACTAAGGACTTTTGATTTTGAGAAGGGGGGAGGTCTAGGATGCGTTGCTCAACGGTTTTTCGTAGCAGCGGTGCGCCACTTTACGGCACCGCAACTATTGGTAACGGTTACTTATTCCTTCCGGTGCCGATCCACGCATGGGGAGGAAATGCAATCAATGAAAGGTGGGCCTCCCCTGACATGCAAAAATTCATAGATGAAATAACAGAAGGAGGAATACGTGTCCGTCTCTACGACCCAAAGGAATTGCCAGAAGACCGCGCGTTTTTCTTCAGCAGAATGAAATATTCAGGAAGCTTGATCGAAAATCTTAGGAATTTTGGCTTTAGGGTTCTCGATACCCCTGGAAATACACTCGTTTTCATATGTGTGCACGGTAAGCGTGATGCGTGCTGCGCCCTTTTTGGCCAAAATTCATTTGTAGAAGCGAGCAAAAAGTATAACGGAAAGGACGGGGTAGAGATATTCAGATGCTCGCATCTAGGTGGCGACAGGTTCGCTGGTACGGGAATCGTTTTTCCATCAGGCAATATGTACGGCAAGTTTGAGGGAAGTGATATCATTGATATCATCAAAAGTGAGTTAAATTTTAGGATACATCACGAAAAATTTCGAGGATGCGTTTTCGAAGATAAATCATCTCAGATCGTCCGCTACGCAGCGGCAAGTCTCCTTGGTGAATGCGAGCACCGCCTTCATATCGAAGTTATTCAAGACATCACTGTCTCACCAAACGGCGAAATAACGATTATTGCCACTATTAAAGAAAAAATATTTGTAATCCGACTGATAAATTTAGATTTCGAAATCGCTCCGGATTGTAGAACATTGATAAAATCTGGAACCTCGATACAAAAATCTTTGGTGGTGCGTTGTATTGAGGAGAAAATGAATCGGTAATCTTTTGATATATTATGTATGTACACCTACGATATTCCCCTGACAGTGACTGCAACCGAAGCGGGCCTCAGGCGTCTTTGTTATCAGAACAAGCCATCACGCCGCGCGATCCTCACCTTCCAGATACCGTCGCAGCGCATCACTCACGACAGTGTAAAGGTTGACCCCCCGGCGCCCCGCGTAAAGCATCGCGCGGCGGTGCAAGTCGCGCCCGGGGCGCACATTGAAGCTGCCTTTCAGCGAACATCAGCCTTGCGGCCTTCGGCCTCGCAAAGCGCAAGATAATCATCCACGGCTTCCTGAAAGGCTGCCTTGATCCCTTTGGCGTCCTTACCTTCATAACTTATCAGGTCACGGATGAATTCAAGGCGACCGTGCAGCACCTCATCTTCAGCGCTGAATTCGACCGACCCTAAATACCCTTTGTATTCCAGCATCGTGCTCATATCCGCCCCCTTCACCTGCGCCGCCATACTAACCGCCCCCGCGTCCCACGAAAATCGCGCCTAACATCTGCACAGACCTTGGGAAGAGGCCGCTCAAGGCAAGCTCAATTCCAAAAATTGAACCCACCCAAGCTTGGCCCACGCGCAAATCTAATCCCTGAGCAAAGCCCAAAAACTCGGCGTCAGCGCCGAAGGTGCATCGCCATCAGCAAATACCGCGAAGCAATCATTGAAGAAGGCCACGAAGGCATCGGCATGCGCATGCCCGCCGCGCAGGGTCTGCACCATGCCCCAAGGATCCTCCGCGCCATCGGCACGCGCGCGGAGAGACCCGGCATTATAGGCAATCGCCACCAAGGGCGGGTCGAAATGCGTGGGCAGTTTGCGCCGGATTGCTTGCGCGCGGATCATCGCCGCCCCGGCGCGGATGGAAGTGGCGGGATCAAGCAAGCGCGTCCGATCAATGCTGCTATCGTCCAATACCTCCCGCGCTGTTGCAATCAGCGTTTGCATCAAGCCGGGCGAAACACGATGCGGCGTTACAGCATCGCTGATAAAACCGGGTTCTTCACGGATCGCCCCGGCCCGCCCGCCGGATTCCGTACACGCAGTCGCAATCAGCAATTCCACCGGCACGCCGTAAGCGGCGGCGCAGGTTTCAAAAGCAGCACGAAAATCGCGCCAGCAGCGCGTAGCGGTCTCGGGCAAGCCAGGGCTACGCGGCGGGGCGACAAAACCCTCCACGCGAAGCCCTTCGGGACTGAGGCGCCAGCGACGCTCCCCCCGCCCCAGCGGCGGCGCGCTGCCCGCCATCAGGCGCTGCACATAGGGGTGCAGCATGGCGCGCCAATGCGGCGCAGCAGCAAGCCCGGCTTCGGGCGTTGCGGCGCCGGTGATTGGATGCGGCGCGGCCTCGGGGAAAAGCGCGCTCCAGCATTGCCGGCCGATAACGCCATCCGCGGTAAAACCCGGATGGCGCGCCTGCATGCGGCGCTGAAAATCCAGCACGGCGCGATGCGTACTGGGGCCGAAAATACCATCGGCGCTGCCCGCCAGCATGCCGGCGCGGATCAACGCCTGTTGCACGGCGCGCACATCATCGCCGCTTTGGAGCGGCAGGCGGAGGCTGAGTTCTCGGGCGAGTGCCATAAAAAATCCTCCTTGTTTCAAACACGACAATCAGTGATGCGAACGGCACGCAAAGCGACATCATCGGCCAGGCGCTTCAGCGCCGGGTCATCGGGCTTCAGCGCCAGCCCACGCCGCGCTTCGCCAAAAGCCTCCCGCACTGAGGCGCAGCGCGCTGCCTCAGACCCCGCCGAGGGACGCGCGGCGGAAAGCGCGGCACGGCCTCGTAGCAAGGCACCTTCTGCATCAGTCAGCGGCGCGGCCTCAGTAATCACTTCCCGCGCCGCCGGGGCGGCCATGGCGGGCGGCAGGTTTTCAATAGCACAAAGCCGCGCCTGGGTGCGGAGTTTTCGTGCGGGCAGCAGCACTTCGCCCGAGGCCTGTTCCGCTGCCTGGGCTGCGCTGGCGGCGCAGGCAAGCAAACCCGCTTCGCGTGCGCTGGCGCCAGGGCAGGCAGCAGCCGGGGCGCGATCCGCAAAGGCCACCGCAAGGCAGGCTTCGGCGCGCATCAGATGCAGGCGCTGGCAGGGCTCTCCTCGTCCCGGCGCGCAATCAGGCACCACGGGTTCATCGGCAATGGCGGTGATGGCACCCGCCGCGCGCTGCTTCTGCCAGCGTTCAAGCTGCGCCACCGGCGCATCCAGGGTGCTGCAGGCCGCCAATGCGAATAGCGTTATGGCGAAAAGGCGGATCATGGCATCACCTCCGACATCAGCCTTACCGGGTCAAGCTTTCTATCTCGCAAATGCCCTGTGAGCATGACCAGCGCCTCAAAGGCAGCGCGGGCTTCGGGCTGGTCCTGGCCCGCCTTGCCGGCGGCGTCCATCAGCCGGTTCACCTGATCCACACTTGGCAGAGCGCCAAGGCTTGGCGCCAGTGGCGCGAGTGCGCCAGCGATTTTTTCGGGTGTAGCATCGCGTGCGGAAAGATCAGCCAACAAGGCCGCGCGGAATTCCTGCAAGCCCGCTTCAAGTTCCGCCTGGCCGCCCGGAAAGCGCGCGGCATCGGCGCCGTATTCGGCCCAAAGGCGCGCCCCCGCATCATCCTGGCTTATCTTGCTGAGCAGATCAGCGAAGAAGCCGGGCCGCGCTGTCACATCCTTGAAGGCGCGCGCAAAAATCGGGCAGGCTTCCATCCGCAGTTCTGCCGAGCTTGGCGTGATCAGCCCCGCATCAAAAAGCTGCGGCGCGAAAGGTGCTGACAGCACGCGCGCCCGCCAGCGCTGATATTCCGCCGCGCCAAAATGCCAGCCAAGCCCGATCACGGTAGCAATGGCGCCAATGGGCCCAAGCGCCGTGCCGGCTGGCAGCAGGGAAGCCGCCGCACGCAGCAGGGGCGCCAAAGGTTGCGCGCCGATCAAGCCGGCCAGGGCATCGGTGGCGGTTTTCAGCTTGCCCTCAGCCTCCGGGCCGCTTTGCAGCCCATCCAAAGCAGTGGCAGCGCGGCGCGCGCGGTCCAGCGCCGCTTGCGTGCCATCCGGGATCAACCCCTTCGGCAAAAGCGGGCCGAATTCATCCAAAACAAGCCCCGCCACTTCGATATGCCGCGCCAGGCTGCCCTTTGTCGCTTCAATCCGGCCAGGCAGGGCGGCATCGCGCGCCGCAGCTTCCGCCTTTTGCCGCAGCGCTTCCGCTTCAGCCGCCAACGCCCCCGAGGCGCGTTCACGTTCGGCCAATTGTTCAGTGGCGCGGCGCGCGATTTGCGCATCCGCCCCGGTGCTGCGGGTACCGAAGTAAAAGCCGAAAACGCCGGTGACGATGCCATTCACATAGCCGGCAATGGCATCCGTGAGGCCAAGTGTCTTGGAAAACAACAATAGCGGCAGGCCGATCACGCCGACAATCAGCGCCAGCAGGGCGCGCACTGTGCCTTCCGGCAAGGCGAGCGGCAGGTCACGCAGGCCGGCCAAGCGCTCCGGCCCGATGGCGGGATTGGCGACCAGCGCGAAGCTGCGCGCCGCGAGCCACCACAGGAACGCCGCAAAACCGATACCGACAAGGAAAATCATCATACCAATCAGGACTGGAAGACCAGTGGCACCGGGGGCGGCGAAGGCGGCGAATAGCGCCTCTGGTCCCGGCAGGCCAAGCGCTACCGCCCCGCCAAGCACGCCCACCACTGCGGCGCCAGTCAACAGAATACGCAGCGGCAGCCGCATGATATGTAGTAATTCCAGCAAGATGCCGCGCCTGTCCGTAGCGCTTGCCGTGATCTCTGCTGGGGTGGCGGGGGTGGTTAGGGGCATGGGCGGGACCTTGGCTGGGCCCGGCTTTATGGTATATTATTCCTATTTTGTCAAGGAAATTCTTCTTTTGTTCCCTGGTGTCGTACTATGCCTTCAACACCGCCTCCGCCAGCCGCGCCGCATTCAGCGCTGCCCCCAGCCGCACATCATCGCCCACAGCCCAAAGCGAAAGCCCATGCGGCAGCGTCGCGTCGCGGCGAATGCGGGAGACATAGGCCATGTCTTCGCCCACAATCTCAGCTGGGGTCGCATAGCCACCATCATCGCGCCGATCGAGCAAGCTGATCCCCGGCGCCTTTCGCAGTGCCTCTCGCGCGTCGCGTTCATTGATCGGGCGGTCGAAGGCGATGTTCAGCGCCATGCCAAGGCCAAGCATCACGGGCACGCGCACGCAGCTGGCACTCACCTGGATATCAGGGTCGAGTAGTTTACGGATTTCAACGCCCATCGCCCATTCTTCCCGCGTCGCGCCATCGGGCATGAAGCGGTCAATATGCGGAATGACATTGAAGGCGATCTGCTTCGTGAAATACTGCGCCTCTGGCGCATCATTCACAAAAATACCGCGCGTCTGGGACCAGAGTTCGTCAATCGCCTCCTTCCCCGCGCCCGAGGCCGGCTGATAGGTTGCCGCCACCACGCGCCGCACGCCGGCGGCTTCATGCAAAGGCTTCAAGACCAGCGCCAGGATCAAGCTGGCCGGCAGTGGGCAAGCAATGATCCGCCTTTTGCTGGCGCGCGGCAGCGCCTGGTCATTCACCCCGGCCACCACCAGCGGCACATCCGGTTCCATATGAAAATGCCCGGAAAGGTCAATCGCCATGGCGCCGGCCGCCACAGCGCGGGGCACTTCCACCGCGGCCAGCTTGGCATCACAGGCGAAGATGGCGAGGTCCGTGCCCACGAAGTCAAACCGCGCCACATCGCGTGTTTTCAGCACTGCTTTTTCGCCCCAGGAAATATCGGCGCCCGCACTGCGCCCTTGGGCAAGCGCCACCAACTCTGCCCCCGCCAGGCTAGTTTCAGCCAGGCAGCGCAGGATTTCGCGTCCAATCAGGGAAGGCGCGCCAATGACGGCAATACGATGAGCCATAAGATGATTCCTAAATCCTTCGCCATGTTTAGCCCTAAACACGCCAAGCCGCACGGGCCTTAACCGGCTCGTAGCGAAATGCCGTCAAAATGAGCCTCGGATTCCAGGATGCGCCATGAAAGTTGATTTTCGTTCCCCAGCCCTTGCCGTATCAATCCTGCTCGCCCATCCCAGCATGGCGGCAGCGGGGGAATCGGCTACCTCTGGCCAAGCGGCGGGGTTTTTCCTCGGCCTGGCGCTTGGGTGTCTGATTTGCCTTGTCCTTGGCACCTGGGCGCTGTGGCGTCAGCGGGCCATGCTGGTGGCCTTCGCAGGCAAATTGTCTCGCCTTGCCGCCAATGAACCCGTGCCCCCCTTCGCCACGGCCAAGGTGGACGGCCCATGGCGCCAGATCCTGACCGCCGCCGAAGCTCTGCGCCAGAGCCCGGCCCCTGTGACCATCGCGGCCCCCATTGCCTTGACCCCAGATGAGTCCTTGGCTGATTTGGCCGCCACTATCGAGGCGGAAACCACCGCCGCGCTTGAGGATCTGGACCGCCGCGTTTCCATGCTCCGCCGCAACAGCGCCGCCATGACGGAAGCGGCGGAAGACGGCGCGCGGGCGGCGGAAGCCTCGGCCAGCGCGGCTGCTTCTGGGCGGGTCAGCGCGCAGGAAGCTTCCCGCGGTGCCGATGAACTGGCCGACGCGGCGGGAGAAATTGCGCGGCAAATGTCACGCGCGGGGGAAGCCACGCGCGGCGTGATGCATCGGACGGATGAAGCCCGGCATATCTTCACGGAACTCACCAGAAGCGTGGATGAAATCGGCCAGGTATCGCGCCTGATTGCGGAAATCGCCGGCCAGACCAATCTGCTGGCACTGAATGCCACGATTGAAGCTGCCCGCGCGGGCGCCGCCGGCAAGGGTTTCACCGTTGTCGCCAATGAGGTGAAGAACCTGGCCAAGCGCACCGCGCAAAGCACCGAGGAGATCGCCGGGCGCATCGGCGCCATGCAGGCCGCCGCCAGCCGCGCCTTGGTCGCCATGGATGGCATTGGCGGCGCGGTCACGGAATTGGATGCGGTCGCAACCTCGGTCGCTGCGGCGGTTGAAGAACAATCCGCCACCACTGCCGAAATCTCCCGCGCCATTACCGGAGCAGCGGAGAATGCCGCCGATGTGGCCAATAGGATGGAAGCGCTGTCCCAGGATTCGGGCAATACGGGTGAGGCCGCCTGGACCTTGCAGTCGGGCGCGGATGAATTGGCGGATGCCATCGCTGCCTTCCGGCAGAATCTGGGTGAGGCATTGCGCGGGCGTGTGCCGGCCGCCAATCGCCGGCGGGAAGCCCGGCTGCCGCTTGGTGTGCCGGCGCGGCTGAACGCCACCGAAGGCGTGCTTTTGGACATTTCCCCAAGTGGCGCGCTGTTCCTGGGCGGGGCGCCAGACTTCACCGAAGGGAAGCTTCAGATCGAAGCCTTGGGGCCAGCGCTTGGCGTTCGGCTGGTCTCCCGCGCTGAAGGGCGGCTGCATCTGGCCTTTACCAATCCGGCAGAGGCGCACCCGGCCGTGGCAGCCTTGTTGCAGGAAAATGAAAGCACTGAAATGCACGCGGCATGAACCCTTGCGGGTTTGCCAAAGCCGACCATTTGCGTCATGCCGGAATTCTGCCGCACTTTCCGCCATAATGGCGTGTGTAGCCCTTTCATCTTTCGGGAGCCTTGATAGATGCGTAGCCTTATCCTTTCTGCCGCCCTGCTGGCGGGTTTTGCCATCACCGCCCCCGCCTTCGCCCAGGATGCTGAGGCTGGTCAGCGCGTGTTCAACCAATGCCGCGCCTGCCACAATGCGGATAAGGGCGGGCGCAATGGCGTTGGCCCGAATCTTTGGGGCATTGTGGGCCGCAAGGCGGCTTCGATCGAAGGCTTCCGCTATTCGTCCAATATGCGGACGCTGGCCGAAGGCGGCCTGACCTGGAATGAGGAGCGCCTGACCGCCTACATCACCAATCCGAAGGCGGTGGTGCCGCAGGGTTCCATGGCCTTTGCCGGGCTGCGCAATGAACAGCAGCTCAAGGACCTACTGGCTTATTTGGCCAAGCAAAAGGATTGATTGGGTCGGGCTGAGATCGGCCTTTTCGTGATAGCGCCGCCAAGGGAAAACCTCGGCGGCGCTTTTTGTTACTTGGCTATGATGCGCGCATTCCCGACAATGGCGCGCATGCGGTCATTGGCAGTGGCGCCCGCTTCCACCGCCGCAATGGCGCGGGCTTCGGCAGCGCGCACGGCAGCGAGTTTTTCCAGCACCGCTTCCGCCTGATCCTGTGGGATCACCACAACACCATCGGCATCGCCAACAATGATATCGCCCGGGCGCACATGCTGCCCGCCAAGTGTCACCGGCGCGCCCACCACCGCCGGGCCATTGGCTGCGGGCGATGCCGGCATGATGCCAGCGGCAAATAGCGGCAGACGAGACGCGACAATGCCCGCACGGTCGCGCGCCAGGCCATCGGTCACAAAAGCCGCCACACCCTTGTTCTTCATCATGCCGGCAACCAGGTCTCCAATGACGGCGGTGGCGGTATAGGCATCATTCGCGACCACAATCACATCACCCGCTTCCGCTTCCAAAAGCGCGCCATAGACGCCAACCACATCGGCGGGATAGGCGAGCGCGGTAAGCGCCGAGCCGACAAAGACCGCATTGTCGGGGTCCATCGGCTTGATGCGGTAATCAAGGGCACCGCGGCCTTCCATGGCATCCGCCAAATGCGATGTCTGCGCGCCGCGAAAGGCCTCGACCAGCGCCTTGGCCGGGCGGCTATGGCCGCGATGGATGGTGAGCAGCGGGGGGTTGTCGAGCATGGGTGTCCTCCTGTTGGTTTCCCGCCATGCTTGCCTTTCCCCAAGCGCCAGTAAAGGGTTAAGCCCGCTCCACCAATGCCAAGGCATGCTCCGCAATCATCGCTTCTTCATCCGTATGGCGGATCAGCACGCGCACGGGATCGCCCGCGCGGCCAATCTCCGGGAAGTTGGCGGCATTGGCTTCAGGGTCCAGGTTGATGCCAAGAAAGCCGAGCCCCGCGCAGATGCGTGCGCGAACACCATGCGCATTCTCACCAATGCCGGCGGTAAACACCAAAGCGTCCATGCCGCCGATGGAAGCGGCCAACGCGCCAATTTCGCGGCGGACGCGAAAGGCGAAGTGATCCAAAGCGGCTTCGGCGGCCTTGGTCCCGGCCGCTTCGATGGCGCGCACATCCTGTGATACGCCGGACATGCCCTTCAAACCGCTATCATGATACAGAAGATGCGCGATATCGGCTGATGTCATCTGCAAACTATCCAGCATGTGCAGCACCACGCCAGGGTCCAATTGGCCGCTGCGCGTACCCATGGGCACGCCATCCAGCGCGGTGAAGCCCATGGTGGTGGCGCGGCTTTGCCCACCCTCAATCGCGCAAAGCGATGCGCCATTGCCAAGATGGGCCACTACCAGCCGTGCGCGCCCAAGTGCCGCGTCCTCGGCGGCCAGGCGGCGCGCGATATATTCGTAGGACAGGCCATGAAAGCCGTAGCGCAGGATGCCCTGATCGAAAAACCGTGGCGGCAGCGCAAAACTTGCGGCGGCATGGCTTTGCGTACGGTGAAAGGCCGTATCGAAACAGGCGATTTGCGGAACATTCGGAAAATGCCGCGCGGCGGCTTCAATGCCCGCCAGATTATGCGGCTGGTGCAACGGCGCCAGGGGCACCAGCGCGCGGAGTTTTGCCATGATGGCATCCGTGATCATCACCGGCGCACTCAAATCCCGCCCGCCATGCACCACGCGGTGGCCGATGGCGCGAATGGCCGCACCAGCCAGCAGTGGCGTGAGCGCGCCCAGAATGACACCGAGCGCGCCTTCATGGCCCTTGGGTGCCTCGGCGACTGAGAACTGACGCTCCGCAACGCGCGCCCCCACGGCATCACGCAGGATGAAATGCGGCGCGGCGCCTATGCCTTCCATCTGGCCATCGTAACGCTGCGCCAATGCGCTGCCATTCACAGCAAACACCGCAAATTTCAACGAGGAAGACCCCGCATTCAGCACCAAAAGCGCGGGCTGGTCGAAAGGCGGGGCTGTCATGCGAATCTCCATGGTTTTCGCCGCGCGTTACCACTACCGCAGCCGGGCGCCTTGCGCCGGATCATGCCGGCACCACGCCTTCAACAGGGGGCGAAGCGGATGCGGTCTATCCGCGCATCCAGCCGTGTATTGGTATCATCCACATCAGTGCCGATCATGATTTCAAGCACCGGCGGCACCGTCGTGCCCTTGAAGGCACTGCGCCAATCCTGGCTGAGGTTCACCTTTTCGTCGAACCATTGTTGGGGCGGGGCATTGGCCGCGCGCAGCACATAAACCTTGCCGAGGCCCGCCATATAGGGGTTGGTGAAGGGGCGCGGTTCCTGCCCTGTGCCGCCCCAAGTGTAGGAAATCATGCTGCGCGGCAGGCGATGATCCCCGGCCATGGCCTGCGCCATGGTGAACTGCGCCTTTTGGAAGAAGTTTGCTTCTGTCGGCCAGCCATCAAAGCCAACCGTGAGGGCGATGGCACGATCATCGCCGCCCTTGCGGTCCAAGGGTGTTGGCGGCGGCCCCTGATCCACCCGCCAGCGCCAGTAAAGACAGGCATCAGCCTTGGTAACGGTCCGCCAGACGAAGCTTGCCTGTCCAACCCCGGTGATGCGGAGCCCCGCGTCAGGCAGGGCTTCGAATTGCGCAGGCTTGATGCCAGACCAGCCGCCCTTCTGCCAGCCGGCGGCACGCAGGGGGTCGGGCGTGGGCAGCCGCTCAGCCGGTGCGCCCAGCAAGGGCGCGAGCAACAGGACTAGCAGGGCGCGGGCGAGGGGCGACATTGGTGGAGATATGGGGGCGGCCTAGCCCCTGGTAAATCCCGCTTCTGGTCTTGCGCTACGCTTCCAGAACAGCCCGCGCCCGCGCCACCACACGATCCGTGAAGGTGCCCGCGCTGCCAAGGTAACTGCTGGGGTCCGTCATGGCTTCTACCGCCGCCGCATCCAGACGCGCGGCAATGGCCGGGATGCGCGACAAAGCGGCAGCAAGCGTGATGCCCTCAGCCCGCACCGCATCGCAGGCGTCATTGACCTTATGATGCGCTTCCCCTCGGCCCAAAATGGGGGCGAGCCGCATCATCACTGCCTCACCCATAATCATGCCATGGGTCGCTTCCAGATTGGCCTGCATGCGCGCCGCATCCACTTGCAGCCCCTCGGCCAAGAAGCGCGCCTGCGCCACTGCGCCATGGGTCAGCAGAAAGGCTTGCGGCAAAGCCAAAGCCTCTGCCTGCCAGGGGCCGGTGCCGCGTTCCAGATCATGCGCCATGGCCGAGAGCATTTGCGGCACTAGCGCATGCACGCCGCGCGCCTGCGCCAGAATATACTCGCAAGCGATCGGGTTGCGCTTTTGCGGCATGGTGGAAGACCCGCCGCGCTTTGGCACATGCGGTTCGGCCACTTCGGCCAATTCCGTTTGCATCAGCAGCATCACATCCGTGCCGATTTTGGCAAGACTGCCGCAGAGCACCCCAAGCCAGCAGGCCACTTCGGCCACGCCATCGCGCGCCACATGCCAGGGGATATCGGCTTCGATCAGGTCAAGTTCCTGCGCCAAGGCGCCCGCCACCGGCAGGCCCTGATCCCCCAAGGAAGCCAGCGTGCCAGAAGCACCACCAAAACCAAGCCGCAGCACGCGCGGGCGAAGCTGCTCCAACCGTTCCAAAGCCGTAATCAGCGGATTGACCCAGACCGCAACCTTATAGCCGAAGGTGACGGGCAAAGCGTGCTGCAGATGCGTCCGCCCCGCCATCACCGTGGCGCGATGCTGCGCGGCCATTGCCGCGAAGCCCGTAATGGTTGCGCGCAAATCAGCTTCAATCAGCGCCAAGCCATCGCGGATTTGCAGCACCAGCGCACTATCCATGATGTCTTGCGTGGTGGCGCCCCAATGGGTCCAGCGCCCGGCATCTTCCCCGGCCAGTTTGGAGAGTTGATTGACCAGCCCCACCACCGGATAGCCGGTATTGCGCGTGGCGGCGGCCAAGTCAGCCCGGTCCAAAGCGTCAGCGCGCGCCACACGGGTGATGGTAGCGGCGGCCTCGGCTGGGATGATCCCAAGCGCTGCCTGCGCGCGCGCCAATGCCGCTTCCACATCCAGCATTTTTTGCAGATAGGCGTCTTCGCCAAAGGCAGCGCGCATGGCATCCGTGCCATAAAGCGCGCCGAACACCGGGCTATCGGCTGGGTTCACGGGCATGGTTTACTCCCCTTGCCCGGACCCTATCGCGGCGCATCGCCGCGCGCCGGGCGTTTTATTTTTTCAGTCTGAAATCAGGCGGCTTCGGGCGCCGGCGCTGGCCTGGCGGGCGCAACCACTTCCGCCCCGCTTTCATTCAAATCAGGCGTGATGGTCTGCGCTTCACCGCGATATTCGGGCTGTTCGCCACCTTCAGGGCCTTCAGGCCCATCCTGACCATCCTGCGGCTGATAGCGGCGCTGCTGATATTGCTGATGCTGCACCGCGGCCTGGTTCATGGCGTTCAGGATGCGGAAGTAATGCTCTGCATGCTGGAAATAGCCTTCCGCCATCACGCGATCCCCACCGCCGGTCGCGTCACGCCCAAGCTGGAGGTATTTTTCGAAAAGCTGTTGCGACGTGCCACGCAGCCGCAAATCCGGCCCGTTCGAGTCAAAAACGTGGTTCCGGTTGAGCGGCTGGGCGCCGCTCGAACTGCCGCCACCCCCGCTACTTTGGCGAAACTGACCGCCCCCACCATTACGGTGACCGCCCCGGCCGCGCATGCGCTTTATGTTCATCTGTATTGCGTTTCGCTATTCCACATTCGGCATTTTCGGCGCGCGGCGGGCCTAGGCCCTGGATCACGTCCTGAATTCCGAGTCTGTTGCATCCAAACGGCGCCAAAAGAACGGGGCAAAACCCTTATGGTCTTTCAGGATCAAGGAGGGGAATCGAGCTTCCTACCCTCACCGCAAAGTCCTTCTACCCCTTATGCCCCGCCGCGCCAAGGGCAAAATCACGCCGCGCGAAGCACCAGGGCGCGCGGCACGCCGCCCAGATCGGCCCGGCAGGCTTCGGGCGTAAGGCCGGCCACCTTGGCCAGTGCCGCCACCGCCGCCTGCTGGCCAGCGCCCAATTCCAACACCGCGACGCCCCGAGGCACCAAAAGCCGCGGCAGATCAGCGATGATGCGCCGATAAGCGTCAAGCCCATCCGCCCCGCCATCAAGCGCTGAGGCCGGCTCATGCCGCGCCACTTCCGGCATCAAGCCCGCGATGGCCGCGCTTTCGATATAGGGCGGGTTGCAGAGGATCAGATCAAACCGCCCGGCCAGCGCCGCCGCCCAATCGCCAGCCAGGAAACGCGCCCGATCTGCCAAGCCAAGCTGCGTTGCATTGCGCGCGGCAAGTGCAGCCGCTTCGGGCTTGAGGTCAACGCCAACCCCGCTTGCGGCGGGCAATTCACTCAGTACCGCCAGCAGCAAGGACCCGGTCCCGGTGCCGAGATCAAGCAGGCTGAGCGGCGCCCCTCTATCTGTGCAGGCTTCCAGCGCGGCCTCCACCAGGCTTTCAGAATCAGCGCGCGGAATGAGCGTGGCGGGGGAGACTTCCAAATCCAGCGTCCAGAACCCCACGCGCCCGGTCAGATAGGCAAAGGGCTCATGCGCGACACGGCGCGCGAGCAGTGCCGCGAATTGCTGGGCCTTTTCCGCCGGCACGGGCGCGCGGGGGTCGCGGAGCAAAGCTTCCTCGGATTTATTCAATACATGCGCAAGCAAGCGGCGCGCTTCCAAGCGAGGGGTTTCAATCGCGGCACCCCGCAGCCTTTGCCCAGCCTGACAGAGAAAAAAGCCAATCGTGCCAGCCGGATCGGCGCAGCGCGGTTCAATCACGCGGCTTCTGCCGCCAGCCGCGCCGCCTGGTCTTCCGCGATCAGTGCATCAAAAATATCGTCGAATTCGCCCAGCATAACGCGGTCAATCTTATGCAGCGTGAGCCCAATGCGGTGATCCGTCACGCGCCCTTGCGGGAAATTATAGGTGCGAATGCGTTCGGACCGATCCCCGGTGCCAACCTGGCTGCGCCGATCCGCCGCGCGAACTTCGGCGGCGGCACTTCGCTGCTTTTCATAAAGCCGGGCCCGCAAAATCTTCATCGCCTTGGCGCGGTTCTTGTGCTGGCTTTTTTCTTCCTGCATCGCGACCACAATGCCGCTCGGCATATGGGTGATGCGCACCGCGCTATCCGTTTTGTTCACATGCTGCCCGCCCGCGCCCGAGGCGCGATAGGTATCAATGCGCAGATCCTTGTCTTCGATCTGCACATCCACTTCCTCGGCTTCCGGCAAGACCGCGACCGTCACGGTGGAAGTATGGATGCGCCCCTGGGTTTCGGTTGCCGGCACGCGCTGGACGCGATGCACACCGCTTTCATATTTCAGCCGGGCAAAAACCCCACGCCCAGCGACCTCAGCCGTGGCACCCTTGATGCCGCCCAATTCGTTTTCGTCATATTCCAGCACTTCAAAACGCCAGCCGCGCCCTTCGGCATAGCGCTGATAGCCGCGAAATAATTCCGCCGCGAAAATCCCGGCCTCATCCCCGCCCGCGGCCGGGCGGATTTCCAGAATGCCGCTGCGTTCATCCGCCGCATCGCGCGGCAGCAGCATGATACGAATTTCATGTTCAAGCGCCGGCACGCGTTCCTTTTGCGTCAGCCATTCAGCTTCCGCCAATTCGCGCATTTCGGGATCAGCCAGCATGGCCTGGGCTTCATCCCGCGCGCGTTCAGATGCGCGGTAGTCAGCATATTTTTCAACCAGCGGCTCAAGTTCCGCCAATTCTTTGGACAGCGCGCCAATATCCGCCCCCGGCGCGGTGGAGAGCATATGGCGCAGCTCCTCCGCGCGGGACAGGAGCCGATCAAGTCTGGCGGGTAGGCTCATTGCAAACGGGCCGGAATATCCGCGATCGCGACGCTTTCCTGTGTGCCAGCATCAAGATCCCGCAATTGCGCGACACCAGCGGCGATTTCAGTTTCGCCTAAAATCACGGCAGCGCGGGCATTGATGCGATTGGCGCGTTCCATGCGGCGCTTGAGATTGCCGCGATAGGCGATTTCCGCAACCACACCCGCCGCGCGCAACGCCTGCAAAAGATCAAGCGCCGGGCCTTCGGCCTCATCGCCCACCGGGATAACCGCAACCGGGCGCGGCGCCGCTGGGCTTTCAGCCAGCAACATGGCAAGCCGTTCAATGCCTGCCGCCCAGCCGACCGAAGGGGTGGGTGGGCCACCCATTTCCTCAACGAGCCCGTTATAGCGCCCGCCTGCCATGACCGTGCCTTGCGCACCGAGCCGATCCGTCACGAATTCAAAGGCCGTGTGGCTGTAGTAATCGAGGCCACGCACAATGCGCGGGTTTTCGCGGAAGGGGACGCCAAAGCGTTTCAGATGCTGTTTTACGGCGCCGTAGAAGGCTGCGGCTTCTGCGGTCAGGTGATCCCCGATCAAAGGCGCGCCGGCGACAATGGCGCGGTCCGTTTCATCCTTGGAATCCAGAATGCGCAGCGGGTTCTTTTCCAACCGCAAGCGGCTGTCATGGCTCAAAGCGTCACGATGGGCGGTGAAATAGGCGACAAGCGCGGCGCGATAGGCATCGCGCGACGGCGCATCGCCCAGCGTATTGATTTCCAGCACCGTGCCTTCGTGGATGCCGAGTTCCTGCTGGATATGCCAGCCGCAGGCGATCACTTCCGCATCCGCGAGCGGTTCAGCGGCGCCCAGAACCTCAATCCCGATCTGGTGGAATTGCCGATAGCGCCCCTTTTGCGGGCGTTCATAGCGAAACATCGGCCCGGCATAGAATACCTTACGCGGCAGGTTGGATTGCGTGAGGCCGTTGGAAACCAGCGCACGGCAAACCCCGGCGGTCATTTCCGGGCGAAGCGTCAGGCTTTCCCCACCGCGATCGGTGAAGCTGTACATTTCCTTGGAAACTACATCGGAGGTATCGCCAAGCCCACGGGCGAAGACGCGCGTGTCTTCAAAAATGGGGGTCGCCCATTCTTCAAAGCCATAAAGGCCAGCGATACGCCGCGCGGCTTCGGCCACCGCATGGTGGCGGCGAAATTCCTCACCGATCAGGTCACGGGTGCCACGGGCGGGCTGCAATTGGCTGGACATGCCGGGTCGGTATCCTGTCTGAAGCTGAACGGCAAGTTGCATGAACTAAAGGGCATTGTCCGGCGGAACCAGCGGACGCAGCCAAAGCGCAAGGCGCGGCAATTCCTCGCGCGCGACCTGCCAGAGGATATCAATCGCAACATCACCATAATCATGGATCAACTTGTTGCGCATACCGATCATAAGCGACCAAGGAATATCCGGATGTGCCTCTCGCAACGGACGCGAAAGACGCCCAGCAGCCTCCCCGACCACCGCGATACAGCGCGTAACAGCAGCCTGATGCAGCTTGCTGGCACGGAAGCTGGCCTCGTCCAGATCCCGCACGAAATCCGCCGCCTGTCCGGCCCAAGTCAGCATGTCCAGCAGCAGCGCAGCATCCCGTTCCGCCGGCGGTAAGCTCATGCGCCGAACAGAGCTTCAGCTTCCGCCAGGATACGCCGACGGCGGATATAATTTGTGCTTTCTTCAATGGCACGTCGTTCCACCACCTCAACAGGTCGCGCCAGCGCCTGGGCGGCTTCTTCCTCAAAGGCCAGAAGGCTGGCGAAGCTTCGCTGCGTGGTCGGCGCAAATTCCACCAGCAAATCCACATCGCTGCGCGCAGGGTCGAAATCCGCGCCGCGCGCTGCCGAGCCGAATACATCAAGCCGCGCCACGCCATGCCGGCGGCACAATGCCGCGAGCGTATCCCGATGGCGCAGGATATCCGCGTGCATGGCGCCTTATTCCGCCGCCTTCGCCATGCGCAGCGCCGCGGCCTTGGCTTCCACCAGGCCCACAATGTGATCCACCATTTCCTCAGACCGGATCGTGTGGTCGGTCTTGCCGGCGCTGTAGACCATGTGAGTCCCCGCACCGCCGCCGGTCAGGCCGATATCGGTCATCAGCGCCTCACCAGGGCCATTCACCACGCAGCCGATGATGGAAAGGCTGATCGGCTCCACAATATGCGAAAGGCGATCTTCCAACTTTTCCACGGTGCGGATCACATCAAACCCCTGCCGCGCGCAGCTTGGGCAGGAAATCACCTTCACCCCGCGATGGCGCAGATGCAGCGATTTCAGCAATTCCCAACCAACCGAGACCTCTTCCGCCGGCTCGGCGGACAAGGAAACGCGCAAGGTATCGCCAATACCGGCCCATAGCAGCGACCCCAGGCCGATCGCGGATTTAACTGTGCCGGTGCGTTTGCCACCCGCTTCCGTAATGCCGATATGCAAGGGGTGATCGCAGACTTCCGCCAATTGCTGATAGGCAGCAACGGCGAGGAACACATCTGATGCCTTCACGCTGATCTTGAATTCGTGGAAATCTTCTTGCAGCAGGTGGTCGGCATGCCACAGCGCACTTTCCACCAGGGCTTCCGGGTTGGGTTCGCCGTATTTTTCCAGCAAATGCTTCTCAAGGCTGCCAGCATTCACGCCGATGCGGATGGAACAGCCATGATCGCGCGCGGCCTTGATCACTTCCTTCACGCGTTCCTTGGACCCGATATTGCCCGGATTGATCCGCAGGCACGCCGCCCCCGCTTGCGCCGCTTCAATGGCGCGGCGGTAGTGGAAATGGATATCAGCCACAATCGGCACATTCACTTCACGCACAATCTCGGCCAGCGCCGCGGTCGCTTCCTCGGTCGGGCAAGACACACGCACAATATCAACGCCCGCCAATTCGCTGAGGCGGATTTGCGCAATTGTCGCCGCCGCGTCTTCGGTGGGCGTATTGGTCATGGTCTGCACGGTAATCGGCGAATCGCCGCCCACAGGCACGCGCCCGACATGGATCAGCCTAGATTTGCGGCGCTCGATCTTCTGATAGGGACGATAGGACATGCGACGGACCCCAAGCTTGGTTTTGCAGCGCGATTATGCCGTGGCTTTCGCCGCGCCGAAAGCCTTGAAAAGCGTCAGGGCCTCGGCGGCGTGGGTGTCGCGGGCTGGGTGGTTGCAGCCGGCGGACGAGGCGCGGGCGCCGGCGTGTTCGTCTGGGCTGGCGGCGTCCGCAGGCGGTCAGGCTCAAGCGCGATATTGCGCCGCACACCTGGCCCGCCGAAGGGGTCCACACCCTGCCCATCCAGCAGAATATCCAGATTCTCGGCCTTGCCGGTGGTCAGCACAATCCCCGCGCGATTGGGGATTTCAATGGTCTCACCGGCGCGCAGCACACGATCCGACAGCACCCGATTGCCTGGATTGTCGCGGATTTGCACCCAGCTTTCGCCCTTGGCCCGGACCACGACGCGCGGCTTGTCCGGGTCTATCCGCGGTGGCGGAGGCGCGGCGACTGGCGCCGGGGCGGGCGCGGGCAGTTCCACGACCGGACTAGGCGGTGTTTCCCGCGCACCCTGCCCCTCAGCCGCGCGTTCCAGCCGGGGCGGTAGCGGGGGGACGGCATCCACCACGCGCTCACCACGCCCGCTCCATTGGTACCAGGCGATATAGCCGCCCATGGCAAGAGCCAAGCCAAGTGCCGCCAGAACCCCGGTCGGTAGGCCCCGCCGAGGCACCGGTTCTGGGAAGACTAACTCATCTGACTTCGTCACCGCCGTGCCGGAGACGTCCCGGAAGCGGCGCACCGCCTCATCCGGATCAAGCCCAAGCGCGGTCGCGTAGGACCTGACGAAACCAACGGCATAGGCCGCACCGGGTAGGTCCTTGACCCGCCCTTCCTCAAGCGCCTGCAAATAGCGCTTATTGATGCGAAGCTGTGCCGCCGCGTCCTCAAGGCTCACGCCAAGCGCATTCCGCGCCTCGCGCAGTTCTTCACCAACGCGGGCGGCTTCCTGGACGGTATTTTCGGTACGGGCAGAGCGTTTCATGGGGGTTCCAGCGGGTCAAACCGCATCTAGCCGGATGACAAGGCTGGGGCAATCACGCAGCGGCAACGGCAGACCGCGCCAGGATCGCCTGTGCCGCCTGATCGCGCAATTCAGCGATGATTTCAGCGGCAGTTTGTTCCTGTGTGACCATGCCAACCGATTGCCCAGCCATGAGCGAGCCATTTTCGACATCGCCATCCATCACTGCGCGCCTGAGCGCTCCGGCCCAGAAATGTTCGATATCCAACTGCGCGGCTTCCTTGGTCAGTTCACCGGATTTGAAGCGGCGAATGGTCTCGGCCTGATGTTCCAGGAAGCGCTTGGTGCCTTCATTCTGCAGCGCGCGCACCGGGATCACCGGGAAACTATCATCCAATTGGATGGTCGGCATGGCATCGCGCGCATTGCCGCGGATGAAAGCCTGCTTGAACTTGGCGTGTGCGATGGATTCCCGCGCACACACAAAGCGCGTGCCAAGCTGCACGCCAGCCGCCCCCATCTCAAGATAGGATAGGATTGCCTCACCCCGCCCAATCCCGCCGGCCACAAACACCGGCACATCGCGGATATGGGGCAGGATTTCTTGCGCGAGTACGGTCAGCGAAACCGGGCCGATATGCCCGCCCGCTTCACTGCCTTCAATCACCAGCGCATCCGCCCCGGCGCGGATCAGGCGCTTGGCCAAGGAGAGTGCTGGGGCAAAGCACACCACCTTTGCCCCGCCATCCTTGGCCTTCTTGATGGCGGTGCCGGGCGGAATGCCGCCGGCGAAAACAATATGCGAAACGCGCGCCGCCAGGCAGGTATCCACCAGCTGATCCAGCCTTGGATGCATGGTGATCAGATTGACGCCGAAGGGTTTGCTTGTCAGCCCCTGCGTACCCGCGATTTCTTCCGCAAGGCGCGGCGGTTCCATCGCCCCGCAGGCAATCACGCCAAAGGCACCCGCATTGGAAAGTGCCGAGACCAAATGCCGTTCACTGACCCAGGACATGGCGCCACCCATGATGGCGTAATGCGTGCCGAAAAACGCTGCGCCACGCGCCATCAGCCGATCAAGCTGAGCAAGCGCCTTGGTCTTGTCATCGATCATGCCGGTGCATCCAAACCATAGGCCGTGTGCAGCGCGCGCACGGCTAGTTCCGTGTAATCGCCGCCAACCAGCACGCTCACCTTGATTTCGCTGGTGGAAATCACCTGGATATTGATGCCCTTTTCCGACAGCGCCTTGAACATGGTGGTCGCCACACCGGCGTGGCTCCGCATCCCAATGCCGACCACGCTGATTTTCGTCACATCCGGGTCGGCGAGCAGCGCTTCGTAGCCAAGCTCCCCGCGCGCCTTTTCCAGCACATCCTGCGCGCGCGCCAGATCAACCTTGCCGATGGTGAATGTCATATCCGTGCTGCCATCGGCGCCGATGTTCTGCACGATCATGTCCACATTCACATTGGCCTTGGCGAGCGCGCCGAAGACAGCGGCAGCCACACCGGGCCTATCCGGCACGCGGCGGAGCGTTATCTTGGCGTCATCGCGCGAATAGGCGATGCCGGAAACGACGGGCTGTTCCACGATTTCATCCTCATCAACCACGAGCGAGCCTGGCTTGTCTTCAAAGCTGGAAAGCACCTGCACGCGCACACGCTGCTTCATCGCCAGTTCAACCGAACGCGTCTGCAAGACCTTGGCGCCTACGGACGCGAGTTCAAGCATTTCCTCATAGGAAATCCGCTCAAGCTTGCGCGCGCGCGGCACAATGCGCGGGTCGGTCGTATAGATGCCGTCCACATCGGTATAAATATCACAGCGATCCGCCTTGACGGCGGCGGCGATGGCCACCGCCGAAAGATCGGACCCGCCGCGGCCAAGGGTTGTGATGCGGTTGCGTTTCGGATCAATGCCCTGAAACCCGGCCACCACCGGCACCTGGCCCTGCTGCATGCGTTCAATCAGCGCGGCGCCATCAATGGAATCGACCCGTGCCTTACCATGCGCCTGGTCCGTGATGATCGGCACCTGCCAGCCCTGCCAGGACCGCGCATCAACGCCAATCGCTTGCAGGGCAATGGCGGTCAGGCCCGTTGTCACTTGCTCCCCAGTCGCGACCACCGTGTCATATTCGCGCGCATCATGCAGCGGGGATAGGTCCTGGCACCATTTGACGAGTTGGTTGGTGACACCCGACATGGCGGAAACCACGACAGCCACTTGGTTGCCGGCATCCACCTCTCGCTTCACGCGGGCAGCGACATTGCGGATACGATCCAGATCAGCGACTGAGGTGCCGCCGAATTTCATGACAATACGGGCCATAGAAGGCTATTTTCCCTGGGCAGGGCGGAAAAGGAAGGACCGGCGGTTGCGCCGGCGAGCGGGGCGGGACAGATACCGGGGGGGCGGGGGACGCGCAACCCGTCCCAGCGGATCAGCGCAAGAAAGGGCATCACCTTGGCGGAAGCAACGGCGCTTCAGGCGGAAATCACCAAATTCGATGCCCTGGCCGCGCGCTGGTGGGACCCCAATGGCCCCATGAAGCCGCTGCATCGGATGAACCCGGTGCGTATTGGCTGGATCGCCGAAAGGCTCGCCCGCTCCCATGGCCGCAAACCGGGCGGGGCCGCGCCTTTGGCGGGGCTCAGGGTGCTGGATGTGGGCTGCGGGGCGGGGCTGGCATCTGAGGCGCTGGCGCGGCTTGGGGCGGAAGTCACCGGCATGGATGCGGCGCCCGAGGCGCTGGCGGCAGCCCGCACCCATGCCGAAGCGGGCGCGCTTGCGATTGATTACCGCCAAGGCGGGCCAGAGGATTTGGCCGAGGAAGCGGGCGGCTTTGACGCCGTGGTTTGCCTGGAAGTGATTGAACATGTGACCGAACGCGCGGCCTTCCTGGGCGCGCTGGCCCGCGCCGCGCGGCCTGGGGGGCTGGTGTTTCTCTCCACGCTCAACCGCACGCCGCGATCCTTCCTGATGGCGAAGCTTGGGGCCGAATATCTGCTGCGCCTGCTGCCGGTGGGCACGCATGATTGGCGCATGTTCGTGACACCGGCTGAGCTTGGCGCGGGGCTGCGCGGGACGGGGTTGCGGGTTGGTGATATTGCGGGGATGGAAATGGGGTTTTCTGGCGCCTGGCGCATTACCCGCGATACGGGGGTGAATTACCTGATGATGGCGGAGAAGCCGGCTTGAGTATTTTCAAGCCAAATGGAATCACTTGGCGACTCGGAAAACACGATCGAACAAAAGCTTAGTACGGTTTCCGTGAACTGATGTGAACGGGAACCGCACTAGGCATCATCCGCCCGGAAGGCATCGGCGATGCGCCGGATGGTGCCATCAGCCGCGACCAGCATGAGATCAAAGCGCATCCCGGCGCTGCCATGGCCCGGATTGGCGGCAAGCCAGGCCTCGGCGGCAGCGACCAACCGCGCGCGTTGTCTCGGCCCCAAGGCAAAGGCCGCTTCGGCGAGCGATGGCCGGGCCTTCACTTCAATAAAGGCGAGCAAGCCTTCGCGTTCGGCGATCAGGTCAATTTCGCCGGCTTCGGTGCGGCATCTTTGTGCAAGGATCACCCAGCCTTCAGCGGTAAGCGCGGCGGCGGCGAGGGCTTCGGCGTCCTGACCGGCGGCGTAGGCGCGCTGGCCACGGAGCAGGCGATGGGTGGGTGGGGTTTCGCGGGGCATGGCGCGGCGCAAGGGCTCCGCTCTGGCCAGCCCCCCTGCCCGATCAGGATGTTCTAGACCGGTTTCCGCGCCCAAAGGCTGCCGGGTTTTCTGCCTCCGCCGCGATCAGGGCGGCGATGAACTGGGAAATATTCTCACGGATTGAACCCTCATTGGCCAGCTTCACTCGTTGCGCGCCTACGAGGGACGAACTGAAGGCCGCCGTGAAGGGCGCAGTTATCTCCCGTTCAAATATGATGGCGTTGTCGGCAAGCCTTGTCAGGCGATAGCGAACCTTGGACGTGACTGTCATATCAAGCCCCATGATGGGCTGCTTCAGTTCAATCAGGCTGGCCTCAAGCCTGAAGCGTTCATCGCGGCTTGCGAGCATGGTGCGAACCGAAAGGCTCAGGCGCAGCGCTTCAGCCAAGTCGCTGTTTGAAATATCAGCGTCCACTGCAAGGGGTCCCATCATGACAACGTTCATTGCCTTCATAGCGGGGTCGGTTTCCTGCCCACCGGAAACCTGCCCAACCCCAACAGCCTCGCGCAGATTCGAATTGGCGGAAATGCTGGTCTGCGGGGTATTCGGGGCGAACATGGCGCCCGGTTTCGATCCGCCCGCGCAAGCCGAAAGGCCAAGCGCCAGAACCAATAACGCCAGCGGCGCGAAATTGCGCATGAAAGCCGATCTACGCGATGCCATATCTTATCTCCCGGTCGAAAGTGTCTGATGCGAAATGTGTCATTTCCGGCAAGACGCAGCAATAGGCTTGCGGGCATGTCTGGGGTTTGCCGACGCATCCCGCTATGCTCGGCCCAAAGCAGCAGGCCAGCGCCATGATCCGTTTCCTCCTTCTCCTCTCCCTTCTCCTCTCCCTTCTCCTCACACCCCTCCTTGCCGCCGCTCAGCCCGCGCAGCGCCATATGGTCGCGGCGGGCCATCCGCTCGCCGTCGAAGCCGGGCTTGGCGTGCTGCGGGATGGCGGCAGTGCGCTGGATGCCGCGGTCGCGGTGCAGGCGGTGCTGACGCTCGTGGAACCGCAAGCCTCCGGCATTGGCGGCGGCGCCTTTATCATGTTCCGCCGCGCCGCCGATGGCGGGATCGAGGCTTGGGATGGGCGGGAAGCCGCGCCCGCTGCCGCAACGCCCGCGCTGTTCCTGCGCGATGGCCGGCCCATGCCCTTCCTGGAAGCCATGGCGGGCGGGCGGGCAGTTGGCGTGCCGGGCACGCTGCCGGTGCTGGAAGCAGCGCATCGCGCCCATGGCAGGCTGCCCTGGGCGCGGCTGATGGAACCCGCCATTCGCCTCGCGGAAGAAGGCTTTCCGGTCAGCGCCCGGCTCAACCGCGAAATCGCTGCCGATACGCTGCTGCTAAGGCGCGACCCTGCCTCTGCCGCCTATTTCTTCACCCCGGATGGCTTGGCGCTGCCGCCCGGCCATAGGCTGCGCAACCCTGCCTTGGCTGAGACACTTCGCGCTGTTGCGCGCGATGGCGCGGCGGCGCTGCAAAGGGGGCCGATTGCGGAGGATATCATCGCCGCCATCCGCAACCACCCAAGCAATCCGGGCGCCATGGTGCTTGAGGACCTCGCGCGCTACCAGCCAAGGCAACGCAGCGCCATCTGCACGCCCTATCGCAGCTTTCGCGTCTGCGGCTTTCCGCCGCCTTCCTCGGGCGGCGTGGCGGTCGCGCAAATCCTGGGCCTGCTTGAACATTTCGACATGCCGCGGCTAGACCCGCGCGGGCTGGATGCGGCCCATCTGCTGGCGGAAGCTGGGCGCTTGGCCTTTGCTGATCGCAACCTTTACCTTGCGGATGCGGATTTCGTGCCAGTTCCGGTGCAGGGGCTGACGGACCGCGCCTATCTGACCGCACGCGCTCAATTGATGGATCGCGACCGCGCCATGCAGAATGTCAGGGCGGGCAATCCTTCCTGGCGGGAAACCTCCCTGGCCCCGCAAACCCAGGATTATGAGGCCGGCACCAGCCACATCGCCATTGTGGATGGCGCCGGCAATGCGCTTTCCATGACGACAACCATCGAAGCGATTTTCGGCGCCAGGCTGATGGTGCGCGGCTTTTTGCTGAACAATCAGCTCACGGATTTTAGCTTCGCGCCGGAAGCCAATGGCCGGCCCATCGCCAATCGGGTGGAGGCCGGCAAAAGGCCGCGGTCATCCATGGCGCCTTCCATGGTGCTGGATGCCTCGGGCGCGCTGCATGCCGTGGTTGGGTCCCCCGGAGGGCCGCGCATTATTGGCTATGTGGCGAAAACTCTGGTGGCGCTGCTCGATTGGGGGATGAGCCCAGAAGAAGCCCTGGCGCTGCCCCATATCGGCACCATGGGCGGGCCGGTGGAGCTGGAACAGGGCACGCCGGCGGCTGGCCTGGCGCCGGCGCTCCGCGCCCGGGGACATGAGGCAACGATTCGGGAGATGATTTCCGGCCTGCAAGTGATCCGCGTGACCAATGGCGGGCTGGTCGGCGCTTCCGACCCAAGGCGAGAGGGGGTGGCACAGGGCGATTAGCCGGGTTATCAGCCCTTTGCCGATGGCGTGCTATGCAGCGCGCATATTCATTGTGTCGGAGTGTTCATGATCAAGAAAGCGGTGATTTTGGCTGGCGGACGCGGCACCAGGCTTGGCGCCGAAACCCAGCTTCGCCCCAAGCCCATGGTGGATATCGGCGGGCGCCCGATCCTGTGGCACATCATGAAGTCTTATGCCGCGCATGGCATCAAGGATTTCGTGATTTGCCTTGGCTACAAAGGCCAGCAGATCAAGGAATATTTCCTGGACTACCGCGCCCATTCATCGGATTTGACGCTGGATTTGGCGACCGGCACCGCCACCTGGCTGACCCCGCCCACCGAGGATTGGCGCGTGACGCTGGTGGACACGGGTGAGGATACGCAAACCGGTGGCCGGCTTGGCCGCGTGGCGCAGCATTTGCGGGGAGAAGAGGGTTTTTGCCTGACCTATGGCGATGGCGTTTCGGATGTGGATATCGGGGCGCTGATCGCCTTCCATCGCGCTCATGGCCGCGATGCCACCGTGACCGCCGTAGTGCCACCCGGGCGCTTTGGTGCTTTGGAACGCGTGGGCAATAGCGTGCGCGCCTTCACGGAAAAGCCGCCAGGTGATGGTGCCACCATCAATGGCGGGTTTTTTGTGCTTTCGCCCCGCGTGCTGGACCGCATTGATGGCGATGACTGCGTCTGGGAACAGGCGCCTTTGCGGGGCCTTGCGGCGGATGATCAGCTGCGCGCCTTTGACCATCGCGGCTTTTGGCACCCGATGGATACACCGCGTGATCGCGATGTGTTGGAAGGGCTTTGGCAGGACGGCTCGGCGCCCTGGAAGCAATGGTAATGCGCCAGCTTTCGGCTGCCTTCTGGCGCGGCAAGCGCGTGCTGCTGACCGGCCATACCGGGTTCAAGGGGGCATGGTTGGCCCTTTTGCTGGAACGCCTGGGCGCTGAGGTTACGGGCTTTGCTCTGGCGCCGGAAGCCGGGCCTTCTGCCTGTGTCGCTTTGCGCCCCGCGATCACTTCACGCATCGGTGATTTGCGCGATGCGGCGGCGGTGCAAGCCGCCGTGCAGGCGGCGCGGCCTGAGATTGTTTTGCATCTTGCAGCCCAAGCCTTAGTCGGGCGCGGCTATCGTGACCCGGAAGGCACTTTCGCCAGCAATGTCACCGGGACCATTAACCTGATGCAGGCCTTGCGCGGCGCGGGAGCGCGCGCCGCGCTGATCATCACCAGCGACAAGGTCTATCGCAACGATAATCAGGGCCGCGCCTTCCGCGAGGATGACCCGCTAGGCGGGCATGACCCCTACAGCGCTTCCAAGGCCGCTTGCGAAATCGCGGTTGCTTCCTGGCGCGCGAGTTTCGGGGCCGAGATTGGCGGCATGGCAACCGCCCGCGCGGGCAATGTGATTGGCGGCGGTGATTTCGGCGCGGAACGGTTGATCCCTGATCTGGTGCGCGCACGCATCATTGGTGAAACCTTGGTGATCCGCCGCCCCGATGCCACGCGCCCCTTTCAGCATGTGCTGGATGTGCTGCGTGGCTATTTGCTGCATGCGGAAGCGCTGTGGGCAGGTGCGGCGCCGCCTGCGCTGAATTTCGGCCCGCGCGATGCGGAGATTTCGGTCCGGCGCGTACTTGAACTTTACGGCACCGCCGCCGGCGCGCCGATTGCGTGGGAAGCCGCGCCCGCGCCACCGATGGAAGAAGCGCTGCGCTTGGCTTTGGATAGTGGCCTTGCCATGCAAAGCCTGAACTGGGCACCGCGCCATGATGCCGCCAGCGCCATTGCCGCCACCGCGCGCTGGTATGAAGCCTGGCGCAGTGGCGCCGATGGCCGCGCTTTGGCGCTGGCCGAAATTGAGGAAGCACTCGCACCATGAACGCCCAAGCTGAATGCCGCCCCATCACCGCCTGCCGCGCCTGTGGCGGGGCTATCAGCGCCATGTTCTGCGATCTGGGCGCGACACCACTTGCCAATGATTACCCACTAGCTGGCGCCGCGCCACTGCCGCGCTATCCGCTTGCCGCCGTAGTCTGCGGAACCTGCCGCATGGTGCAATTGGATCATGTGGTGGAAGCAGAGGCGATCTTCACCGATTACGCCTATTTTTCATCGTTCTCGGAGAGCTGGCTTGATCATGCCGCGCGCTATGCTGCGGCGATGCGTGAGCGGCTTGCACTCGGTACCCAAAGCTTCGTGGTCGAAATCGCGAGCAATGATGGCTATCTGCTGCGCAATTTCGTGGCCGCCGGCATCCCATGCCTTGGTGTGGAGCCAGCCGTGAATGTTGCCGCCAGCGCTGTGGCCGCCGGCGTGCCGACCGAAGTGCGTTTCTTTGGCCGCGCGGCGGCTGCGGATATCGTCGCCAAGCGCGGCCATGCGGATTTGGTGATTGCCAATAACGTGCTGGCGCATGTGCCTGATGTGGTGGATTTCGCCGCTGGCCTCGCGCATTTGGCCGGACCGCGCGGCGTGGTCACCATTGAAGCACCGCATCTGCTTTCCTTCGTCGATGGCGTGCAATTCGATACGATCTATCACGAACACTACGCCTATTGGTCGCTTTACGCGGTTGAACGCCTATTGGGCGCGCAGGGCTTGCGCGTGTTTGATGTGGAGAAGCTTTCCACACATGGCGGCAGCCTCCGCTATTTCGCGACCGCCGATGCAACGCGGGCGGATATGCCGGGGGTGGTTGCGATGCGCGCCGAGGAAGCCGCACGTGGCATTGCGGGCGATGCCTTCTATCAAGGCTTCAATGCGCGGGTCGCGGCAGTGCTTTCCGCCTTCAAGGCTTGGCTGGCGCAATGCAGGACGGAGGGGCTCAGGCTCGGCGCCTATGGCGCAGCGGCCAAGGGCAATACTTTCCTGAATGCCTGCGGCGTGACGGCGGCGGATTTCATCGCGGTCGCGGATCGCAACCCGGCCAAGCAGAACCGGCTGCTGCCAGGCAGCGCCATTCCGATTGTCTCACCGGAAGCGCTACTGGCCATGGCGCCGGATGTGATCCTGATCCTGCCCTGGAACCTGGCCGATGAAATCTCTGGCCAGTTGCGCGGGGCAGGCTTCAAGGGGCGCCTTGCGATAGCCCTGCCAGAACCACGCTGGGTGTAAAAAATTAGGCCGCGTCGCGCCCTTCCTCCACCGCATGGCAGGCCACCATCGCATCCCCCGCCGGCCTTAACTCCGGCCGTTCTGCCTTGCAGCGCGGCTGAACCAACGGGCAGCGCGGGTGGAAGGCGCAGCCGGTGGGTGGGGTGATCGGGCTCGGCACTTCGCCCCCCACCGGAATGCGCACCCGCCCGGTCATGTCCAGGTCCGGGATCGCCTCCATCAACGCGCGCGTATAGGGGTGGCGCGGGCGGCGGAACAGGCTTTCTGCCGGCGCCAATTCCGCGATCCGGCCCAGATACATCACGCCGATCCGGTCACTCACCTGCCGCACCACGGCCAGGTTATGGCTGATAAACAGGTAAGTCAGCCCCATGCGGGACTGCAATTCCTTCATCAGATTCAGGATTTGCGCCTGCACCGAAACATCAAGCGCCGAGGTCGGTTCATCGCAAACCAGGAATTCCGGGTTGGATGACAGCGCACGCGCGATGGAAATACGCTGGCGCTGCCCACCAGAAAATTCATGCGGAAACTTATGACCATCGAGCGGCGAAAGCCCCACCTGCGTCAGCAATTCCGCCACACGCGCTTCCTGTGCGGCACGATCAGGCAAAAGCCCAAAGGCGCGAATGGGCTCGGCCACAATGTCGCGCACCCGCCAGCGCGGGTTGAGCGAGGCATAGGGGTCCTGGAAAATCATTTGCATCCGCCGGCGCTGATCGGATACGGCGCGGGCTTGCGCCAGGTCTCGCCCGTCAAACATCACCTGCCCCGCGCTTGGCCTGTAAAGCCCAACCGCCAGCCGCGCGACGGTGGATTTGCCGCAGCCTGATTCTCCGACCAACGACAGGGTTGTGCCCTTGGGAACAGATAGGTTCAGCCCATCCACGGCGCGCAATAAGCGCTTGCCTTCACCCGCAATCACCCGCTGAAGCCAAGGGCGGGAGACATCAAAATACCGCGCGGCATCGCGCAATTCCAACATGGGGGTATCAGCCATGATCTGCGCCCTCCCCCGCGTAAAGCCAGCAGGCGGCTTCTGTCGCGCCCGCCGGCAGCAAATCCGGCCTGTCTTGGCTGCAGCGCGCAAAAGCCTTGGGGCAGCGCGGATTATAGGCGCAGCCTTGGGGAATGGCAGAAAGCCGCGGCATGGCGCCATCAATCTGCGCAAGCCGTTCAACGCGCCGATCCAAGGGCGGGATGGAACCCATAAGCCCCACCGTATAAGGGTGGCTCGCCTGCTTCACGACATTGCGCACGGGGCCAATCTCCGCGATGCGCCCGGCATACATCACGGCCACGCGATCGGCGGCTTCTGCAATGACGCCCATATCATGCGTCACCAGCATCATCGCCGTGCCCTTTTCGCGTGCGAGCGACTTTAGCAGCGCGATGATCTGTGCCTGGATGGAAACATCAAGCGCCGTGGTCGGTTCGTCCGCCACAATCAGGCGCGGCTCCGCACACAAGGCCAACGCAATCACCACGCGCTGGCGCATGCCGCCGGAAAATTCATGCGGGTAGGAATCAATCCGCTGCGCGGCGGCCGGAATGCCCACCAGATCAAGCCAGCCAATGGCACGCTTGCGCGCTTCGGCCGGCGTGATCGGCAAATGGGTTGTCATCGTTTCGGCCAATTGTCGACCGACGGTATACAGCGGGTTGAGCGTGGTCAGCGGGTCTTGGAAAATCGCGCCGATTTCCTTGCCGCGGATGCGGCGCATATCCTCATAACGCAGATTATCAATGCGCCTGCCATCCAGGAGAATTTCGCCGGCGGCGATACGCCCCGGCGGCTCCAGCAAGCCGATGATCGCGGCCCCGGTCATGGATTTTCCAGCGCCTGATTCACCAACCACGCCCAGCACTTCTCCGGCGGAAATGGTGAAGGACACGTCATCAATCGCCACCAACGTCCCGCGTCGCGTCGGGAATTCCACGCGCAAATGGCGCACTTCAAGCAAGGGGTTCTGACCAGTCATTAGCGGAGCTTCGGATTGAGGGCGTCGCGTAGCCAATCGCCCAGAAGATTGACGGAAAGCACCATGGCAATCAGCGTGACGCCCGGGAAAATGGTGATCCACCATTCGCCGCTGAACAGGAAGTCATTGCCAATTCGGATCAGTGTGCCGAGTGAGGGTTGGGTTGCCGGCACACCCACCCCCAGGAAGGAGAGCGTTGCCTCAGACAATATCGCAAGCCCCAGATTGAGCGTCGCAATCACCAAGACTGGCCCCATCACATTGGGCAATACGTGGGAAAGCATGATGCGCGGCGGGGTCACGCCAATCACCCGCGCGGCCTGCACATATTCCTTATTGCGCTCCACCATGGTGGAACCGCGCACCGTGCGGGCGAATTTCGGCCATTCGCTGATGCCGATTGCGAAAATCACGACGAAAAGCGCGATCTGGTCATGTACTTCGCGCGGCAGGGCAGCGCGCACCACGCCATCAATCAAAAGTGCCACCAGGATGGAGGGGAAGGTAAGCTGCACATCGCAAATACGCATCAGCAGCGCATCCAGCTTGCCGCCCAAATAACCTGCCAGCAGCCCAAGCGTAACCCCAAGCGTGGTGGCGAAAAGTGTTGCGGAAAGCCCAACCAGCAGCGAAACCCGCGCGCCATACATGATGGCGGAAAGCATATCGCGTCCCTGATCATCGGTGCCGAGCAGATATTGCGCTTCCCCTTCTTCAATCCAGGAGGGCGGCTTGAAGGCATCGAGCAGATTGAGCGAGGCCAGATCAAACGGGTTATGCGGCGCGAGCCAGGGCGCGAATAACGCCCCCAGAATGCAGACAAGCGCCACCACGGCGGAGACCATGGTGATGGGGGACCGGGTGAAGGACCACCAGACATCGCTATCAAAAAACCGGCGCAGCGCATCAGTCATGATCAATGGGCCCCCTGCCCGCGCCCAATGCGAAGCCTGGGGTCCACCGCATAATAAAGCAGGTCCACAATCAGATTGATGGTGACGAAAAGCGCTGAGATCAGCAGCAAATAGGCCGCCATCACCGGGATATCCGCCTGATTGACGGATTGAATGAACAGCAAGCCCATGCCCGGCCATTGAAACACGGTTTCCGTCACGATGGCGAAGGCGATGATCGCGCCCAATTGCAAGCCGACAATGGTGATCACCGGCACCAGCGTATTCTTGAGCGCATGGCCGAAATGCACCGCCCGATTGGGCAAGCCCCGCGCGCGGGCGAATTTGATGTAATCCGTACGCAGCACTTCCAGCATTTCCGCGCGCACAAGCCGCATGATCAGCGTTAATTGGAAAAGGCCCAGCGTGATGGAAGGCAGCACCAGCGCCTTAAGGCCGCTCCAGGTCAGAAAGCCCGTGGACCACCAGCCAAGCTTCACCGTATCGCCGCGCCCGAAGGAAGGCAGCATCCCAAGCCAAACGGCAAAGACAAGGATCAGCAGAATGCCGATCAGGAACACGGGCAGAGATACCCCAATCAGGCTGAAGGTCAGGAAAAAGCGCGACAGCCAGGAATTGCGATAAAGCCCAGTATAAACCCCCATTGGTACGCCAATCAGCAGCGCGACCGATGCGGCGCAAAATGCCAGTTCAAGCGTGGCCGGCGCGCGTTCCGCGATCAAATCCGCAACAGGCCGCGACAAGCGATAGGACAGCCCAAATTCGCCCTGCACCGCGTTGCCTATAAAGGTCCCGAATTGCACCCAGAAGGGCCGATCCAGCCCCAGATCCTGCACCAGCGCCTGACGCTGCGCCTCAGTGAAATCCTGCCCGAGCATTATCGCCACCGGATCGCCCACATAGGCGAACATGGCAAAGGATATCAGCGCAACTGTCAGCATCACAGGCAGCGCCTGCAAGATGCGGGAGATGATGAAGGCGAACAAAAGGGGCAACTCCAGTAAGCATTTTCAAGCCAAGTGGAATCACTTGGCGGCTCGGAAAATGCG
>CAIYMY010000114.1 GCA_903927465.1 uncultured Rhodospirillales bacterium
ATCCTGCCGGCGCAGCGCTTCAGCAATCAGCAGCAGGGGGGGCACTTCGGGCTCTCCGCCCGGGGCGAATTGAAAGGCGCGCCAGGCGGCTTGCAAGGCGCGGTTGTTTTCAGGCGGCGTGCGCGCAAGCTGCGCTTCAGCGAGCGCCAACCAATGATCTGCATTGCTATTGCCAAGCCCGATGCGTTCTTCCAGGGCAGTGGCCGCGGCGGCGAAATCACGCCGCGCGGTGGCTTCCTGCGCGCGGCGTTCGGCGCCAGCACGTTGTTGCGGCGTGCCACCGGCGGGGAAGCGGCGTTGCAGGCTTTGCTGATAGGCGCCAGATTCCTGGGACAAGCCCGGCAAATCAAAGCCCTGCGCCCAGGCAAGGGCCGGGGCCAAGGCCAGCATCAGCATCAGCATCAGCATCAGCAAAAGGCGCGGCAGCTTCATCGGGGGGTTCCTCGCCAAAGGCAGGCTAGCTTATCACATGTTACGCGGCGGGATGCATCATTAGGTTTTAGGTCGGGGGGTATGGCCTGAGACCTCGGCCCCCGCATCCCGGCTGAGGGCTGCGAGCATGGGAATGGACAGAAGCGTGACCAGGGCCGCGACCAGGAAGCCAGTGGAGAAATCCGCCAGCGCAAGCGCTGGCCGCCCGGCGATCAGGCGCGATGCCTCCAGCGTCGTGGTGGCCAGCACCACGCCAAGCGCGGGCGATAATTGCTGAAGCGTGCTGTAAAAGCTGGTGGCGGCAGAGAGTTTTTCCGGCTGCACATCAGCAAAAACCAGCGTATTGAGCGAGGTGAATTGCAGGCTTCGGAACAGGCCACCGCAAGCCAGCAGCAGGAAAATCGCCGCGACCGGCCAGGCTGGATTGGGAAGGGCAAGCAGCGCGATCCCGGCTGATGCCAAGACACCATTGATCAGCAATGCGTTCCGAAAGCCAAAGCGCCTGAGCAGCGGGCGCACCAGCGGCTTCATGGTAAAGGCACCAAGCGCGGTCGCGAAGGATATTAGCCCGCTTTCAGAAGCCGACATGCCAAAGCCGATTTGCAGCATGATGGGCACCAGAAAAGGCACCGCGCCGGCACCAACACGAAACAGGCTGCCAAAAAGCGCGGGCTGGCGAAAGGTGGGGATTTTGAGCAGCGCGATATCAATGGCAGGCCGCGGCGCGCGGCGGCAATGGAAATAAGCGACAACGCCAATCAGCAAGCCCGCCGCCAACGCAACCCCAGGCCAGGGTTCTGCCACCACATGCCGCCCCACGGTTTCAAGCCCGAACATGCCAAGCGCCAAGGCAAGCCCCACCAGTGCCAAGCCAAGAATATCAGGCTTGCCCGGATTGGTTGGTGGGATGGATGGGATTTTCCACGCCACCAGCAAGAAGCCGATCACCCCGATCGGCACATTGATCCAGAACACTGCGCGCCAGCCGAAAAGATCGGTGAGGATGCCACCAAGCGGCGGGCCGCAGACGGGCCCCAGTAGTGCGGGCATCGTCAGCCAGGCCATAGCGGAAAGCAGTTCTTCCTTGCGCACGCCGCGCAGCAGCAAAAGCCGCCCGACCGGGAACATCATCGCGCCGCCCGCACCTTGCAGGATGCGAAAGGCGATCAGGTCTTCCAAGCCGCGCGCCTGGCCGGAAAGCGCGGAGGCCGCGACAAAAACGATAATCGCCAACATGAAAACCCGCTTGGCGCCGAAGCGATCCGCGATCCAGCTTGAAAACGGAATGAAGACCGTGAGTGCCACGAGATAGGATGTGATGGCCGCCCCCAAGCGCGCCAGGTCTTCGCCCATATCGCGCGCCATGCTGGGCAGTGCGGTGGCGACCACGGCGCTATCCAGGTTTTGCATCAGCAGCGCGGATGCGACGATCAACGCAATAACGCGGTGATTGGCATGGGGGGCGGGGTGTTCCATCTCGTGTGGCTTCAGGGGCGCAGTATCACGCGGCCCGCGCTCCGCCTTGCTGAAACCTCATCCATCGCTTCGCGGAATTGCTCCAGCGGATAAGCCGCGTGGATTTCGGGCTTCAACGCGCCTTGCTGCCACCAGACCATCAATTGATCCCAAAGGGCGCGGGCGGCGGGCGCGTGGTCTCGGCGAGCATCGCTTGGGGACCAGCCGACATAGGTGCCCCAATTCACGCCAATCACGCCGATATTCTTGAGCAGCAGGATATTGGTTTGCAGCGTTGGAATGCCGCCGCCGGCGAAGCCAACCACAACAAGATTGCCTCCATCAGCGAGACACCGCAGGCTTTCATCAAAGGCAGGCCCGCCAATGGTATCCACCAGGCAATCCACGCCTCGTCCGCCTGTGGCTGCGCGTACCGCATCGCGAAAGGGTGCCGCGCTATCCAGCACCGCATCCGCTCCGCGCGCGCGGAGCATTTCGTGCTTTGCCATGCCCGCACGCGCAATCACCTTGGCACCGCAAGCCTTGGCGATTTCAACGGCGGCGAGGCCAACCCCACCTGCCGCGCCATGGACCAACACCCAATCGCCCGCCTTGATCCTGCCGCGCCACAAAAGCGCCGCACCGGCGGTTGGGTAGGAAATCGGGAAAGCGATTGCGGGTTCGAGTGGCAGTCCATCAGGGATGGCGATGGTATGGATATCATCGGCAATAGTTTCTTCCGCCATGCCGCCCCAATCCACCACGGCGAAAACCCGCGTGCCAGGTGGTGGCGCATCGGCATCTGGTGCCGCTTCCAGCACCGTGCCGACAATCTCCGTCCCCGGTGTGAAGGGCAAGGGGGGTTTGCGCTGATATTTGCCCGCCACCACCAATTGCGTGGCGAAGGAAACCCCCGCCGCCGCCACTTTTATCCGAACGCCATGCGGGCGAAGCGCCGGGCGCGGCACATCCTTGACCTCAAGCGCGTCAAAATCCCGCCAGCTTTCGCAAATGATCGCACGCATCACGCGGCCTCATCCTGCATGATCATATCCGCGCCTTTTTCGCCAATCATGATGGTCGGCACATTGGTATTGCCGGTGGTCAGTGTTGGCATCACGGAAGCATCAATCACGCGAAGCCCGGCAATGCCGCGCAGCCGAAGCCGGCTATCCACGACACTCGCCGGGTCTTCGCCCATGCGGCAGGTGCCGACGGGGTGATAGATGGTGGTGCCATATTGGCGGGCGAAGGCAAGCAATTCATCATCGGTCTGCACCGCTGGCCCCGGCAGAATTTCCTTCACGCTATAGGGCGTGATGGCGGCTTGCGCGAAAATCTCGCGCACCATGCGCAGCCCGCGCGCGAGCAATTCCTGATCGCTCCGCGCCGAGAGGTAATTCGGCCGGATCGCGGGCCTTTCAAACGGGTCAGCGGATTTCGCCATGACGGTGCCGCGGCTATCGGGCTTCACCGGGCAAATGGCGCAAGTCATGCCAGGTTCTTTCTCAAGCACGCCGAATTGACCAAGCGCATAGCTTGCTGGCGTGAACAGCAATTGCAGATCGGGGCTGGCAAGCCCTTCGCGAGAACGCGCAAAAACCTGCGCCGTAGTCACGCCGAAGGTCAGCGCACCATTACCAACTGTGAAGAAGCGCGCCACCTGTTCCACCAAGCGAAGCCCGCGCGCCAATTGATTGGTGCTGAGCATATTTTGTACGCGATGCTGCACGCGCGTTACGTAATGATCCTGCAGATTGGCGCCGACGCTCGGCATATCCTGCAGCACCTCAATGCCAAGCGCACGCAAATGTTCTGCCGGACCAATACCGGATATTTGCAGTACATGCGGCGAATTTACCGCGCCGCCGGAAAGGATCACTTCCCGCCGCGCGCGGATTTGCTTGAGCACACCACCCTGGCGAAACTCGGCCCCCACGCAGCGCTTGCCTTCAAACAATAGCCGCGTGACCTGGGCTTCGGTTTCCACCCGCACCTTGTCACCCGCCTGCGCCAAATAGGTGCGCGCTGTCGAACCGCGCCAACGGCCAATCCGCGTCATTTGCGAATAGCCAACGCCTTCCTGCTCAACCCCATTCAAATCGCGACGGAAGGGATGCCCCGCTTGCTGCGCTGCTTCGATGAAGCGATGGGTCAGCGGCAGGATGGTGCGGTAATCTTCCACCTGCAAAGGCCCATCCTGGCCGCGGACGGAAGGATCACCACCATTGCGATAGGTTTCGCTGCGACGAAATAGAGGCAGCACTTCGTCATAGCTCCAACCGCGGCAGCCCATTTGCGCCCAAAGATCGAAATCCGCCGGATTGCCGCGCACATACAGCATGCCATTGATGGAGGAAGTGCCGCCCAAAGTGCGCCCGCGCGGCCAGCGGATTTCGCGATTATTGCTGCCGGCATCGGCTTCCGTGGTGTAGCCCCAATTCACCAGCTTCTGATTCTGCATCAGCTTCAACATGCCGGCGGGGATATGAATCCAAGGGTGGCGATCTTTTGGCCCGGCTTCCAGCAGCGTGACGCGCCGCCCGGCCATGCCAAGCCGGCTTGCCACTACACAGCCGGCGGAACCCGCGCCAATCACAAGATAATCCGTTTCCATCTGAGCCACCTTCAATCGAGTTTGATGCGCGCATCGCGCACCAGCTTGCCCCAACGATCATATTCGGCGCGCACAAAACGCGCATAATCTTCCGGGCTATCGGCCACGGGCTCTGCACCCAGCGCATCGAAACGCGCACGGGTTTCGGGATTGCGCGCAGCGGTGGCGACGGCCTGCTGCAAGCGTGCGATAATGTTGGGCGGCGTGCGCGCTGGCGCCCAAATGCCGTACCAGGTGGAAATCTCATAGCCAGGCACGCCGGCTTCGGCGATGGTCGGTAGATCGGGAAAAGGCGCAATACGATTGCGCGTGGTGACACCCAGCGCGCGCAATCGACCATCACGCACCGCACCCGCGCTGGCAGGCACGGAATCAAACATGGCCTGCACCGTGCCCGCGATCAAATCCTGCCCCGCCGGCCCGCTGCCGCGATAGGGCACATGCACCAGATCGGTTCCCGTCATCAGCTTGAACAATTCCCCAGCCAGATGCGGCGCCCCCCCTTGCGAGGAAGACGCATAAGCAATCCGGCCTGGATTGGCGCGCGCATAGGCGATGAAATCCGCAACGCTCCGCACCGGCAAAGCTGGATTCACCACCAGCCACAGCGGCACGGCGGCGATATTCGTCACCGGCGCGAAATCCGCCAGCACATCAATCGGCATATTGGGCGTGAGATGCGGCACGATCACATGAGCCGAGGCATTGACCAGAAAAGTGCTGCCATCCGGCGCGGCGCGCGCCGCTTGCTCAGACCCGATCAGCCCATTGGCGCCGGTACGATTCTCCACCACGAAAGGCTGGCCGAGCGGGCCTTGCACGGCTTGCGCGATGATGCGGCCCATAATGTCGGTGGGCCCACCTGGCGGATAGGGCACAATGAAACGCACCGGGCGGCTTGGCCATTCCGGCGCCTGAGCTCGTGCCGCGAATGGCAGTAAGGCTCCGGCAATTGCGGCGCGGCGTGTAATCTTCATGGCTGGCCCCTTCCCTTATTCAGGTTTGCCGTCAGGATAGGCATGATTTGGCGCTGGAGGAAACGCGATGAATGAAGCGATGCGGCCCTATAAGGGGCTTCGGGTGCTGGATGCCGGCCAGGGCATTGCCGGGCCCTATTGCGGCATGATGCTGGCCGCCTGCGGCGCTGATGTCATCAAGCTTGAACCGCCGGAAGGCGATTGGTCGCGCGGGCTTGGCACGGCCAAGGATACGGTCTCCGTCATGACCGTGTGCTTCAATCGCGGCAAGCGTTCCGTGGTGCTGGATTTGAAATCGGAAGATGGCAAGCGCGCCGCCGCTGCCTTGGCGGCGCAGGCCGATGTGCTGATTGAAGCCTTCCGCCCAGGTGTGGCCGCGCGCATCGGGCTTGGGCCGGAAAATGCGAAGGCGGATGCGGTGTGTCTTTCCATTTCCGGCTTTGGCCAATCCGGGCCTTATGCGGAACGGCCTTGCACGGATTCCGTCGCCCAGGCGTTTTCCGGCTTTGTCAGTCTGAATGAAGGCGCGGATGGCGCGCCGCATAAGGGTGGTGCCTTTATCGCTGATATGGCAACGGGGATTTATGCTTTTTCCGCGGTGCAGGTCGCACTCGCCGCGCGTGCGCAGGATAGCACGCCACGCCAGCGCGTGATTGACATGTCGCTTATGGCCGCGACATCCAATCTGCTGACGCATCAGATCGGCGAATGGGGCGTGCAGGGAAAATCAGCCGCACCACCCAATGCGCCGGCGGGGGCTTATCGCGCGGCGGATGGCGGCTGGGTGATGATTACGCTGGTGCGTGAAGCTGAATGGCCGAAGCTTTGCGGTGCTCTGGGCCTGGCTGATATCGCCGCCGATCCACGCTTCTTGAATTTCGATCTGCGCTGGCAGAATAGGGATGCGCTTTACGCCATCATCCGCGCGGCCTTTCTGAAGAAGCCTGTCGCGGAATGGGTGACGATATTGCAGGGCGAAAGGCTGCTGGCGGATCGCGTCAATACGCCGCTTGATTGGTTGGCGAATGAGCATGTGGTGGCCTATGGCGCTGCCGCGCGCATTCCGCAGCCGCAATTGGGCACGGTGCCTTTGCCCATGCTGCCGGGGCTTGGCCATTGGGTGGCGGAGGCCCCGGCGCTTGGCCAGCACACGGCTGAGGTTTTGTCCGAACTCGGTTAGCGCCTTTCAATTATACGGCAGGCGCAGCCCCGGTTCATCCCACTGCATCGCGACCAACTTCCCAGTGTTGGAAAGCGTAATATAGGCCGTGCGCATATCCGGCCCGCCAAAGCAGATATTGGTCGGCATGTGTTCTGGCATTTTCACGGTGCGCAGAATCTCGCCCGAAGGTGACACGGTGGTGATCTCCCCCGCCACCAGCGTCGCCACAATGATATTGCCCGATGCGGCAATAGCGATGCTGTCCAGCCGCCGATAGCCAGGGAATTGGCACAGCACGCGCCCACCGGCGCTGGATGGCCAGGGTTCCTTCTTCAGCTTGCCGGGCGCTTCAATATCCCAGGCCCAAAGCCGGCCGGTTTCGGTCTCGGCCACATAAAGCGTCTTGCCATCGGGGCTCACGCCAATGCCATTGGCGCCACCAAACACCGGGAAGGCCGCTTCCACCACGCGTGATCCATCTTCCGATGCCCAATACGCACCGCCATGGTCGCGGTCCCGCGCGCGCACCTTGCCGAGATCAGAAAACCAAAATCCGCCCTTGCCATCGAACATCAAATCATTCGGCCCGCGCAAAGGGCGCCCATCGCAAACACGGATCAGCGCTTCAACCTTGCCGGTCGCGGCATCAATCTTTTCAATCCGCCCGCCAGCATAATCCGGCGATTGACCGCTCGGGCGCAAAATCCCGGGTTCCTCATGCCAGGTGAAGCCACCATTATTGCAGACGTAAAAACTCCCATTCGGCCCAAGTGCGAGGCCATTCGGCGCGCCTTCCACAGTCGCAATCGTGGTTTTCGTGCCATTGGGCGCCACTTTCGTGATGCGCCGCGCTTCAATTTCGACCAGCGCCACAGACCCATCGGGCATGGCGACAGGGCCTTCGGGGAAGCGCAGCCCCTCGGCCAGGATTTTGAGGTCGGGTGTGGCGACATGAACGGCCATGGTTTCCTCCTGTATCGGTTACCATGATCATGGCCCTGTTTTGCCCCGCTGCGAAGCCTTGACGCGGCGGGGCTTCGGGGGAAGCCTTGACCCCATGAAAACCGCCCCTGATCCCGTCACGCTCTCGGTCCTCGATAACCGCTTCCGCGCCATTGTGGAGGAAATGGGAGAGGCGATGCTGCGCACCGCCTATTCGCAAATCCTGAACTCGTCGCGCGATTTCTCCATCGCGCTGTGTGATGCCGAAGCGCGGTTGGTGGCGCAGGCGGACCACATCCCGGTGCATGTCGGCGCCATGCCCTTCGCTGTG
>CAIYMY010000115.1 GCA_903927465.1 uncultured Rhodospirillales bacterium
CGTTCCTCATCGCCGAATTTCAGCTTCGCATTGACCCGCGCCTGGGTGATCATGCGGTCGGTCTTGGTCACGGCCGGATTGATGCCGACAACCTTCACGCCATTCGCCTGCGTCGCCGCGCCCAAGGCTTGCGTGAAGGCAATCAAGGATGCATTGCCCGCGCCGCCGCAAATATAGCCGGCTTTTGGTGAACGCCCGGCCATGCCGATGATGTTCACCACCGCGCCCGCCTTGCGCGCTTCCATCGCCGGCAGATAGAGCTGACAAAGATGAATGTAGCCAAACACCTTCAGGCTCCAGGCTTCCTGCCAGCGCTGGATGGAAATATCCTGCAAGCGCCCGGATGGAATGGCACCGGCGTTGTTCACCAGCACATCAATATCCGGAAAGGCAGCATGCAGCCTTTCGCGTTCTTCAACACGCGAAAGATCGGCGGCGAGGGTTTCAACCCGCACCTGCGACAGCGCGCGCACCTTATCCGCGGCTGTGGCAAGTGCCGCCGTATCGCGCGCAGTCAGCACCACATCGCAGCCTTCGCGTGCGAAGGCTTCCGCGCAAGCGAGCCCAATGCCTTTTGATCCACCCGTGACAAGCACACGCTTGCCGGCAAGTTGCATATCCATGTTCACACCACCAATTCAATGAGGAAGGGGCCAGGCCGCGCAAAGCTTTGGCTCATCATGTCAGCGACCTGATCAAGCGTGGTCGCCTGCGCGGCTTCCACACCCATGCCCTCAGCCAGTTTCACCCAGCCGATATCAGGATTGCCAAGATCCATCATGTCCATCGCGGTACGGCCCGGATTGGCGCCGACATTGCGGTATTCGCCAAGCAAGATCGCGTATTTGCGGTTGGAAATGATCACCGTGGTCACGGGCAGCTTTTCGCGCGCCTGAGTCCAAAGCGATTGCACCGTATACATGGCCGAACCATCGGCCTGCATATTGATCACGCGCCGGCCACCGCCACCAACGGCCGCACCTGTGGCCAAGGGCATGCCGCAGCCAATGGCGCCACCCGTGATCTGCAACCAATCATGCGGCGCCGCGTTATGGGTTTCCGGGAAGAAGCCGCGACCGTAGGACACGCTTTCATCCGCAATGATCGCACCTTCCGGCATCAGCGCACCCAATACACGCGCAAGCCCTTCCGGCGTTGGCGCGCCGCGCGCCACTTCCGGGCGCGGGCCGCGATCAGGAATGGCGATGGCGGGCGCGTTCAATTCTGCCGCCAGCGCGGCCAAAGCCACTTCGGCATTCTGTTCATAGCGCGTCAGCACATGCACTTCGGCGTTCGGCGGGTAATGCAGCGAAGGCTTGCCCGGATAGCCAAAAAAGCCGACCGGCGCCTTGGCATTCACCAGGATCAGATGCTCCACCCATTTTAGCGCATCAATTGCCTGGTCCACGTAATAGGGCACGCGTTCGAGGGCGATGCGTCCACGCCCGCGCTGGGTGCGGCCGTTTGAGCCCTCCGCCAGCAGCCGCGCGCCGGTCGCTTCCGCGATTCGATAGGCATGCAACTGCGCGCCTTCGCGGAGGCTCGGGCCGCCCAGCAGGATCAGCACATTCTTCTTCTCCCGCAGGATGCGCGCGGCGTTGCGGATGGCATGCGGGTCCGCTTCCGGCACGGCGGGTACCGGCAAAGCGGCGGCCACCACGCCGCCATCATTCCAGGCGGTATCGGCAGGCAGGATCAGGGTCGCGATCTGCCCCGGGGAGGTGCGCGCCGCTTGCACGGCTACGGCGGCATCGGCACCCACCTTGGTTGAATCGGTTGAAGTGCGCACCCAGGCAGAAACGCCGCGGGCGAAGCCTTCGGTATCGGCGGTCAGCGGCGCGTCATAGGGGCGGTGATAGGTGGCGTGATCACCCGTGATATTCACAATGCCGGACCGTGCCCGACGCGCATTGTGCAGATTGGCCAAGCCATTAGCCAAACCAGGGCCACAATGCAGCAAGGTGCAGGCGGGCTTTTCCGCCATGCGCCAATAGCCATCAGCCATCCCGGTCACGACATTTTCCTGCAAGCCCAGCACGCAGCGCATGCCGGGGATCCGGTCCAAGGCTGCGACGAAATGCATCTCACTCGTGCCGGGGTTGGAGAAACACACATCCACCCCACTACCTATGAGTGTATGGACCAGGCTTTCTGCACCATTCATTGCCGACTCTCCACTTGGCGTTATGGGGCGCAGCCTGCGCCGAGGGGCGGCTTCGGGCAAGATGTGGGGCTTGCCTTGCGGTAATTTCGCCGTAATTAGACGCCAGAAACACAAAGCGGTGATGAAAAGCCGCCTCTGGGGGAGCTTTCCGGTCATGCCTCGTTTGGCCGTTGCCTTTTTCGCATCGGGCTTTGCCGCGCTGCTGTGTCAGATTGTCTGGCAGCGGATGCTTGGTATTTTCGCTGGCTCAGACACGATTTCTGCCGCGCTTGTCGTGGGTGCTTTTCTCGCCGGGCTTGGCATTGGTTCGATCATTGGCGCGAAGATCGCTGACCGTATCACGCCGGCGCGCGCGCTGATTGGCTTTGCCATTGCTGAAATCGGCGTTGGCATCTTTGCCCTGCTGTCCAAGGCATTCTTGTATGATTGGTTGGCGATGGATCTGGCCGGGGTGGTGGATGACCCGGCGATGATCTTCGCGCTCTGCTTCGCTGGGCTTGTGCTGCCGACGACGCTGATGGGGGCGTCGCTGCCGCTTTTGGCGCGCGCTGTCTCGACCGCGCTTGACACAGTAGCAGAGCGTATCGGCCTGCTTTACGGGCTGAATACCTTCGGCGCGGGGCTTGGCGCTCTGCTGGGCGGTTGGTTTCTGGTTGGTAATCTTGGCTTTGTCGGCGCGCTTTGGCTGGCGGCGGGGCTGGAGATTTTCGCGGCGGTGGTCGCATTATCCCTGCTGCCGCAGTTGCGTGGCCTGCCTTTGCCTGCGCCGAGCCCTGCCACCAAGGCAGGCGATGCGCCTTTCGGCAGCCTGCCGCTTTGGTGTTTTCTGGTTTCCCTGTCTGGCTATGTGATTGTGGCGCTGGAGATTCTCTGGGTCCGTATCATGGGCCAGGTTGGGCAATACCACGCCTATCTTTTCCCGACCGTGCTTGGGATTTTCCTGCTGGCCGATGGGCTTGGCATGGCGGTGGCCGCGCGCATGGTGCGGCACCTGAAAGACCCTCGCCCGGCGTTTTTCATCACCCAAGGCGCGGGCTTTGTATTGGCAACACTGCTGCTGGCCGCACTTTGGCTCGCCATGCCGCATTGGCCGATCGCTGATCTGATGGCGGTGGATCATTCGCGCCTGCATGGGGGTGCGCTGGCGATGATGATCTTCTTGGCTGTGGTCGTGGTGGGGCCGCCCTCCTTCCTGATCGGTATGACTTTCGCCTTTGTGCAGCGCGCGGTGCAGCAGGATTTGGCGAGTGTCGGCACGCGGGTTGGCTGGGTGCAATTGGCCAATATCGCCGGCAATGCGGCGGGGTCCATCTTTACCGGCCTGATCACGCTGCATTTCCTCGGCACTGCCGGCACGCTGAAGCTGCTCGCCGCGCTTTCACTTTTGCTGCTGCTGGGTTGGCTTTGGCATGGCGGCTGGCGCAGGCCGGTAGAAGCGGGGTTGGCGCTGGCCTCTGCCCTCGCGCTTTTCTTCATGCCGAGTAATGCCGGGCTTTGGTCGCGCATGCATGCGGAAGGGCCAGGCCATATGGTCGCCTGGGCCGAGGATCGTTCGGGCATTGCGTTTTTCCGGGATAGCAAAGCTTCGGATGGTGTGGCGGAAGGCCCCTTCTTCATCCAGGGCTTCAGCCAGGGGCGCATTCCCTTCCTGTCGATCCATCAATTCCTGGGCGCGGTTGGGCCGCTGATGCACCCCAATCCGAAAAATGTCCTGGTGATTGGGGTGGGGAGTGGCGGCACGCCCTGGGCGGCGGGCATTCGCCCGGAAAGCCAGATTCGCGCCATTGAATTGGTGGGCCCGGTGCTGACGGCGCTTGAGGAAATCGGCCGACATTATCCGGATGGCCCCATCGCGCGCATGTTCAAGGACCCGCGCTGGGATATGGAATATGGCGATGGGCGCCGCACGCTGGCCAAGGAAGAAATGCGCTACGACATCATTGAAGCCGATGCGATTCTACCGCAGGGATCGCATTCCGGCCTGCTGTATAGCGCCGAATTCATTGAACAGGCGCGCCGGCGTTTGGCACCTGGTGGGATGTACATCCAATGGGTGCCGACGCAGCGCGCGGTTGAGACCTTCGCCGCGGTCTTCCCCCATGCGCTGTTGCTGATGCCAGCAGGCGTCATGATCGGGTCGAATGATCCGATCCCCTTTGACCCGGCAAGGCTGGCCGCGGAATTCGCCAAGCCCGCGCATTTGGCGCATTTGCGCGCGGGTAACCGGGAATTCAGTGATTGGGCCAGCCTATTTGCCGGCACGCCTTTGCAATGGCTACCGGGCCAGAAGCGCGAAGAAGCGCCGCTGACCGATGTTTTTCCGCGTGATGAATTCTACATCAACAATCCCGGCACGGGCACGGATTACTATGTGCGTAGCCGAAACGCTTCGGGGCAGCGCCGCGCTGATGCGCGCTAGCGCTGCCTGATTGGATCACATCCCCAGCGCGCGGCGATAGAGATCGAGCAGGGTTTCCTGTTCTTCCACTTCCGCCGGTTCCTGCTTGCGGAGCCGGATCACGGCGCGCAGCACCTTCACATCAAAGCCGGCTGATTTCGCTTCCGCGAAGATGTCCTTGATGTCGCTCGACAGCGCCTTTTTTTCTTCTTCCAGGCGTTCAATGCGCTCCACGATGGACCGCAGCCTTTCGCCGGCAATCCCGCCGACTTCCGTATTTTCTTGCGTGCTGGGGGCCTGAGCCATTCTGCGTTCCTCGGTATGCAAGCCAGACGCTTTAGCTTTAGGGGAGCCGGCCATCAATGTTGTCCCTGCCCGGAAGCCGCGAATTTCGCCTTTTGCTCAGGCGACGCTTCCTTTTGGTGCTGCGCCTGCCATTCCTTATACGGCATGCCGTAGATGATCTCCCGCGCTTCGGGGTCGGTCAGCGGCAGGCCCTTTTCCTCGGCTGCGGCGCGGTACCATTTGCTCAGGCAATTCCGGCAGAAGCCGGCCAGGTTCATCATATCAATGTTCTGCACATCATTTCGCCCGCGCAGATGTTCCACCAGCCGGCGGAAAGCGGCGGCTTCCAATTCTGTTTGGGTTGCTTTGTCGAATTCGGGCATCGGGGCCTCCTGAATCATGCCGCTATAGATGGCCCATCTGGCGCGACTTCGCCATACTGGTCTGAGCATTTTCAAGCCAAGCGGCTTCGCTTGGCGACTCGGAAAATGCGATCAAACCAAGGTTTGGTTTATGTCCAAGGCGCGGATGCGACGCGGACATGAACCAAAAAGGGGATACTTGCCATGGCCTTCACCGATGCATCCACCCGCGCCGCACTCCACCAAGTGTTCGAAGCCGCCATTGCGAGCGCCGATCCGCGCCAGGTGCTGGCGCGGCATTTACCGGAACGCCCACGCGGGCGGGTGATTGTGCTGGGCGCCGGGAAATCCGCCGCCGTCATGGCCGCGGCGGTGGAGGCCGCCTGGCCCGACGCCCCGATCGAAGGCCTGGTGGTGACCCGCTATGCCCATGGCTACCCCACGCGGCGGGTGCGCGTATTGGAAGCCTCCCACCCGGTACCCGATGCCGCCGGGGCCAGTGCGGCGGCAGCGTTGCTGGAAGTGGCGCGCGGCGCGGGCGCGGATGATCTGGTGCTGTTTTTGGTCTCGGGCGGCGGGTCTTCGCTGACCACCCTGCCGTCGCCCGGGCTGACATTGGACGATCTGATTGCGGTGAATAAGGCGCTGCTGGCTTCCGGCGCCACCATCCATGAAATGAACTGCATCCGCCGGCATCTTTCCGCCTTTTCCGGCGGGCGACTGGCCGCTGCCGCCCATCCGGCGCGGGTGGTGACGCTGGCGATTTCCGATGTGCCGGGGGATGATCCGAGTGTCATCGCCTCCGGCCCCACCGTGCCGGACCCTTCCAGCTTCGCCGATGCGCGTGCCTTGGTGGCACATTACGGGATGCAGTTGCCGGCAGCCGTGATGGCGCATCTTGCCGCGGGCGCCGAGGAAAGCCCGAAACCCGGCGATCCTAGGCTTGGGACGTCGGATTACCGCTTCATCGCGACGCCCGCCATGGCGCTGCAAGCTGCCGCCTCTGCCGCGCGCGGGCTAGGCCTGACGCCGCTGATTCTGGGCGATGCTTTGGAGGGTGAGGCGCGGGAATTGGGCATAGCGCTCGCCGGGATTGCGCGTTCCGCCGCGACCCATGGCCACCCTTTGCCCGGCCCGGCCATTCTGCTTTCAGGCGGTGAGACCACGGTCACCCTCCGCAACCCCAAGCCAGGCCTTGGCGGACGGAATGGGGAATGCTTGCTCGGCTGCGCGCTTGCTTTGGCCGGGGCGCCGGGCATCTGGGCGCTGATGGGCGACACGGATGGCATTGATGGGTCAGAGGATAATGCCGGCGCCATCGCCACCCCCGATACCCTGGCCCGTGCCCGCGCCGCCGGACTTGATCCCCGCGCCGTTTTGGCCGGGCATGACAGTTACCGCCTGTTTCAGACGCTGGGCGATCTGGTGGTGACGGGGCCAACTCTGACCAATGTGAATGATTTTCGGGCCTTGCTGATAGCTTAACTTTTAAAAGTTAAGTCATGTGGGTTTTGGGTGGTATTTTAACTTAATTTTGCTAAGATACCGCCATGCGCGACCCAAACCTTGAAGCCCTTCTCGCCCGGCGCGGCACCGTGAAGCAGATTGCCGCCGCCTTGGGCATTTCCACCGCCGCCGTTTCCCAATGGAAGCGTATTCCTGAGGATCGTGTTCCGGACATCGCCAAGGCTTTGAACTTACCGCCCGAAAGCCTGCGGCCTGATCTGGCCCCCACCCCACCCCATTCTGAACCAATGATAGGAGCGCCCCGCATGGTGGCCCGCCCCGTTCTGCGCCGCCGGCGCCGCACAAAAATCATCGCAACGCTCGGCCCCGCCAGCAGCAGCGCGGAGATGATCGAAAAGCTCCACCGTGCCGGCGCCGATATCTTCCGCCTTAACTTTTCCCATGGCAGCCATGAGGATCACGCCGCGCGCATCGCTACCATCCGCGCCGTGGAAGCCAAGGTGGGCCGGCCCATCGGGATCCTGGCCGATGTGCAGGGGCCGAAACTCCGCGTTGGGCGCTTTCAGGCAGGGCGGGTGCAATTGCAAACCGGCCAGAGCTTTCGGCTGGATTTGAACCCCACCCCCGGCGATGTGCGCCGCGTGAACCTGCCCCATCCGGAAATCATCAGCGCCGCCGAAATCGGCACTTCCCTACTGCTGGATGATGGCAAACTGCGCTTGCGCGTGACGCATAAGCGCCCGGATCACCTGGAAACCCAGGTGGTGGTGGGCGGCCCGCTGTCAGACCGCAAGGGCGTGAATGTGCCCGATGTGGCGCTGCCCATCCCGGCGCTGACGGAAAAGGACCGCGCGGACCTGGCCTTCGTGCTTGATCAGGGCGTGGAGTACATCGGGCTATCTTTTGTGCAGCGCCCGGAAGATGTGGCGGAAGCCAAGGAAATCGCCGCCGGGCGGGCCTGGATCATGGTGAAAATGGAAAAGCCCCAGGCGCTCGAAAATCTGGACGCCATCATGGCGCTGACCGATTGCGTCATGGTCGCGCGCGGCGATTTGGGCGTGGAATTGCCGCCCGAGGAAGTACCGCTCGCGCAGAAACGCATCGTGCGCGCCGCCCGCGCGCTTGGCAAACCTGTTGTGGTGGCAACCCAAATGCTTGAAAGCATGATCACGGCACCAAGCCCAACCCGCGCCGAGGTTTCCGATGTGGGCACCGCGGTATTTGATGGCGCGGATGCGGTGATGCTCTCGGCTGAGACCGCCGCCGGGCAATACCCCTATGAAGCGGTGAATATGATGGACCGCATCGTAGCGCGGGTGGAACAGGACCCTGATTGGCGCCGCCTGACGGATGCTGCGCGCCCGCCGCCCGAGCATTCCAGCGCCGGCGCCATCGCCACTGCCGCGCGCCAAGTAGCCGAGACGATCGAGGCGGAGGTGATTGCGACCTTCAGCTCCACCGGGTCCACTACTTTGCGGGTTGCTCGCGAAAGGCCGCATTGTCCGATCCTGGGGCTGACCACCAGCGCCGGTGTCGCGCGCCGCATGGCGCTGATCTGGGGCGTGCATCCGCTGGAAGTGAATGAAATCCATTCCATGACGGAAATGGTGGCACGCGCCACACGTGCCGCGCAGCATGAAGGTTTTGCCAAAAGCGGGGATGAGGTGGTGGTGACCGCCGGGGTGCCCTTTGGGACGCCGGGGACGACCAATGCGCTGCGCGTGGCGATTGTGAAATAACGCCGGATACGCGACGCCGCCAAGACACAAAAAAGGCGAGACCCTTGATCAAGGGTCTCGCCAATCGTCGCGAAAAAACTCAGCGCAGCGGCAAAGCGTACATCAAGCCGCCCGGCGTGGTCCAAAGATGGTTCGGGCCGCGTGGCAATTGCACCTGGCTTTTGTCGCCCATGGTACGCTCATAAAGCTCCCCATAATTGCCGATGGCGCGAACAACGTTGTAGGCCCAAGCGGGATCAAGCTTCAGTGATTGGCCAAGCTCCGGCGTCACGCCAAGCAGGCGGCGCGTATTGGGGTTGGTGCTGGTCCGGCGCCGTTCTTCGGCATTGGCTTGGGTTACGCCTTGTTCTTCGGCTTCGATGATGGCCGTTGTGTACCAGCGCACCACGTCAAACCATTGATCATCCCCGCGGCGCATATAGGCGGCATAAGGTTCCTTGGAGAAACGCTCTGGGAGGATCGACCAATCCGCCGGCTTCGGCATGGCAGACCGCACGCCGGCAAGCTGGGATGCATCCGTGCCGAAGCTATCGCAGCGCCCGGCCTGCAGCGCGGCCACAGCCTGGTCAGTCCGTTCAAACACTACCGCCTGGAAGGGCGTATTGATGCTGCGGAAGTAATCCGCCGTCACCTGTTCATTCGTCGTGCCCTGAATCAGGCAAATGGTGGCGCCGCGCATTTCGGCGACCTTGTTGATGCCCGCATCCGACTTCACCATGAAGCCGTGACCGTCATAGAAATAGGTTGTCACATGGCGCAGGCCAAGCGTCGTGTCGCGCAGCATGGTCTGAGTGGAGGTGCGGAACAGCACATCCACTTCCCCGGACCCAAGTGCCGTGAAGCGGGTGGAAGATGACAGCGGCACGAAGCGCACTTTTGACGCGTCGTTGAAAATCGCGACCGCGAGCCCGCGGCAGAGATCGGCATCCAGTCCCTGCCAGACGCCCCGGCTATCGGGTAAGGCAAAGCCGGCTACGCCGGTGCCGACACCGCAATTTAGCGAGCCGCGTGCCTTGATGGCATCAAGCGTGGGGCTGGCAGCGGGTTGAGCGAAGCTGGGGGCAGCAAATGTCGCGAAAAGCGCAGCGAGCGCGGCTTTCAAGCCGAATTTACGCATTGGGGGCCTCTTTCCTGTTGAAGTGACGCCAATTCACCGCCGCATCCGGGTTGTGTCAATCAAAACTATGCGAGGGCTGGTCGAAAAATTACGATTGCTCCACAATTCTACCGTCTTCCATCGTCACCACACGGTCCGCGATATCCAGAATGCGCGGGTCATGCGTCACCATCAAAATCGGCACACCGCGGGATTTAGCCAAATCGCGCAGCAGATGCGCAACCTCAGCACCCGAGACCTTATCCAAGGCTGCGGTTGGTTCATCGGCCAAAACAAGGCCGGGCTGCGCGGCCAAAGCACGGGCAATGGCGACACGTTGGCGCTGGCCACCGGAAAGCTTGCCGGGCAGGCGGTCCGTATGTTCCGCCAAACCCACCGCCGCGAGCATTTCTCCGGCGCGCGCCAAGCGTTCGGCTTCCGAAAGGCGCGGCGCCACCTCCAAAGCCATGGCCACATTCTGCCGTGCCGAGAGCGCGCCCAGCAGATTATGGTTCTGGAAGATGAAGCCAATGCGTTGGCGGAGCGAAACCCGCGCCCTTTCGGACGCACCGAATAATTCCTGCCCCAGCACTTCGCAGGACCCTTCCTGCATGGCACGCAGCGCGCCAATCAGCGTCAGCAAGGTGGTCTTGCCCGAACCCGATGGGCCGGTCAGCCACAGCACTTCCCCCACGCCCACCTGCAAGGCGACATCGCGCAGCACGGGGCGGCGTAATTCACCTTCACCATAGGCGTAATTCAGCGCCTCAATCCGAATGGGTTCAGCCTGCATCAGGAAAACATATCCGCAGGATTGGCATCGCGGAGCTTCCGCATGGCGAGCAATCCCGCCAGCGCGCACATGCCAAAGATCATCAGAAACACCGTGACCGTCCGATCCCATGTCATGCCAAGCGGCAGGAAGGTGGCAGCGCCGACAAAATCATACATCCAGATGGAGGCAAGAAACCCCGGCACAAACCCAAGCACTGCCAGGATCAACGCGGATGCCATGACAACGCGCGCCAGATAGAAATTCGAATAGCCAATCGCCTTCAGCGTTGCGTATTCGCGCAAGTGATTGGCGATATCGCTGAACAAAATCTGATAGACAATCACCATGCCGACAATCAGCCCCATGATGCTGCCAAAGCCGAAGATGAAGCCAATGGCGGTCGCGGTTTCCCAGTAATGGCGTTCATGCGCCACCAATTCAGGCTGCGTCAGCACCAGCACATCGCCGGGCAATAGAGCCTTGAGCCTGGCCTTGGTGGCTTGAACATCGGCACCCGGCACAAGGCGAATGGCAATCAGGTCAACATTCGAAGGGTCTCGCCCGCGCACCACACGGCGGAAATTCACCTCACTCATCACCAGATTGCCATCGGCGCCGAAGGAAGGGCCGATTTCCACAATGCCCACAATGCGCATCATGCGATTGCCGATCTGCACCTCAAACGGTCCATCTTCGGCCAGTTTCTTGGCTACATCGCCAAATTCAGGGCGGGAGCGCACGTCAAAACCCGCCGCATCCACCTGCCGCAGGGCATCGGATATCTTGTCCAGACCCTCAAAGCGCATCGCACCGGCTTCAACGTCAAAGCCGATCATTTGAATGGCGCGCTTGGCGCCGGTTTCGGGGCTGCGCCAGGCGGCTTGCGTCAAATAGACCGGCACGGCCTGCGCCACTTCTGGCAAAGCAAGGGCCTGATGCGCACGAATGCGCGGCATGGCTTCCGGGCGGAAGCTTGCCATGGTCAGCGGATTCATCAGAAAAATTTCCGCCTGCATGGCGGCGTAAAGCCGGGTGGCACTGTCAAACAAGGCCGCCCGGAACCCAAGCTGCATGAAGACCAAAACGGCGGCAAACATCACCCCGGCAATGGCCGAGAAAAGCCGGGCGCGTTCAAAGAAAAGCTGTCGCGTCGCCAGCCGCGCGGGCAGCAAGAACCAATCAAAAAGCGAAACGCGCCCCTTGCCGAGCGGCGCCGGCGCGGAAGTCCCCGGCGGCGCGCGCAGATTTTCCGTCAGCGCATTCACGGCCTGATCGCCACCTGGACTTGCATATTGGATCGCCGGCGCAAAGCCGCCGCGCCGGCCTCATCCAGCGTCAGGCGCACTTCCACGGTGCGCGCATCCACCGCCGCCACGGGGTCGTTGCTGGCTTGGGTTTGGCGCCGCACGGTCCAGCCGATGGCGTTTACCTGGGCGGCGAAGCGCTGCGCTTCACCGGGCACCACGACTTCCGCTGATGCGCCAAGGCGTACGCGCGGCAGATCGGTCTCATAGACATCAGCCACCACTTCAAGCTTGGACAGATCGGCCATTTCCAAAACGCCATCCGCGCCAACCTGATCGCCGGGGCGGACGAAAATGCGTAGAATGGTGCCAGCGATTGGCGCGCGCACGCGGGCCAATTCGGTATCCGCCTGCGCCTTGGCCGCTGCCGCCCGCACGCCGGCAAGGCGCGCTTCGGCAAGCGCGATATCCTCTGGCCGGGAAGATAGCAGCGTATCCAAGGCCGCCATGGCTTCGCGTTTTTCGGCGGCCAGTCTTATGGCGATGGCGCGGCTGCGATCCGCTGCCGCCACGGCACCTGCGCCGGTCGGCACCAGGCGTTCTGCCCGCTCAGCATCGCGGAGTGCGATTTCTTCCTGCGCGGTGATGGCTTCAATCCGCGCGCGCTGCGCCTCAATCTCTGAGGGGCGGCCGGCGGCGCGCAGCCGGGCGAGTTGCGCCTCGGCCTCTGCCACGGCGGCTTCGCCTTGGGCGGCGGCGGCATCCTTCATGGCGGTATCGGCGAATTCGGCCAGCAATTGGCCCTGCGCCACTTCCGCACCTTCGGCGACCAGCAGGCGATCAAGCCGCGTCACGGCCATGCCACCTGGCTGATTGAGCCGGCGGATGCGTGAGGCCGGTTCCACGCGCCCAAGCGCACCAACGCCAATCGGACCAGTGGCGGCGACAGGCGCGGGGCTTGCGGGGGGTGGCGTGCTTGGGCGCAATTGCCAAAAGGCGGCGCCGCCAATCCCGAGCAGCAAAAGCCCAGCGATGATCTTGCCGCGCCTGGTCATGGCCGCGCCCCCAAAAACACAGAAAGTGCTGCGCGCATTTCGGCCAATTCGGCTGCGCTTGGCGCATAAAGGTTGAATAGCCGCGCCATGAATAACCCATCCCCAGCGGCCATGATGGCCGCGCCATGGCCGGGCGGTAGGCCATCGGCGGCCACAGCAGCGCGCATTTCCGCAATCACGGCGCGCATCGGCGCCAGCAGCGCGGGGTCATGGTGAAAGGCCGCCAGGAAGACCGCGCCGGCCCTTTCATGGCGTTCATTGCAAGCCAAATCGCCCTCGCCAAAGCCCCATTCCAGCATGGCAAGCGCCACACGCCCCTGGCCTTCTGGCTGTGCGGCAACGCAGGCCGCAAATTCCTGCGCGATGAAGGAGGCAAGTCGGCCAAGCAACGCTTCCAACAGCGCTTCCTTGGAAGCGAAGTGATACAGCAAGCCACCCTTGGAAACCCCGGCCTCGCGCGCGGCGGCTTCGAGCGTCAGCGAGGCGACGCCACGGGCGATGATGAGGTTTTCAGCCGCATCCAGGATGCGGCTGGGGGCATCTGTTGCGGGGGCATGGGAATCCATGGCCCTTAACTATACCGTCCGGACGGTTTTTCAAGCCGCAGGCGCTAACGCTGTATCCAACAGCGCCTCAATCGCTGCCGGGTCATCCCAGGCGAGCGCAATGCTTACCACCTGAATGCCAGTGCGCAGCGCCGGCGGGATGCGCACAATATCCTTGCTTGTCGTGACCGGCGTGGCGCGGAGCTTTTCTGCCTCGGCCATGATGTCGCGGATTTCCTGGTCATCGAAGGGGTAGTGATCCGCGAAGGGATGGCGCGCGGCCAGAACGGCGCCGGCTTCCTGTAAGGTTGTGAAGAATTTACGCGGATTGGCGATGCCGCAAAACGCCACCACCGGCTTGCCGGCAAGCGCGGCCGCTTCCGGGCCTGGCACCAGCCGGGCGCGCAGCACGGGCAGGTCAGCGGGAAGTTGGGCGAGCGCGCCGGTTTCATCCTCACCGATCAGCACCGCCGCCTGGCAGCGCGCCGCGGCAGCAAAAACCGGTTCGCGCAGGGGGCCGGAGGGGATAACCCGGCCATTACCAAAGCCATAGGACCCATCAATGATCAGCAGGGACAGTGTTTTTTCGAGGGTCGGGTTCTGCAGCCCATCATCCATGATGATCGCCTGCGCCCCGGCCGCTTGCGCCGCCGCACCGCCCGCTGCGCGATCCGCCGAAACCCAGGTGGGCGCGATGGCGGCCAGCAACAAAGCCTCATCACCCACCGCGCGGCTGTCATGGCTGGCGAGGTCAACCCGTGCCGGGCCCTTCAGCTTGCCGCCATAGCCGCGAAGCAGGAAATGGGCGGCCAGCCCGCGGGCCTTGAGCCTTTCGCCGAGGTCAAGCGCCACCGTGGTTTTGCCCGCACCGCCCGCGGTCGCATTGCCGCAGCAAATCACAGGCAGCGGTAAATGCTGCCCTGGGCGCGCCATGCGTCGCGCCGTTGTGCCCGCATAAAGCGCCGCAATGGGCGAGAGCAAAGCTGCCGCCACACCAGGCTTATCGCTCCAGAATCCAGGCGATCGCATCAGATGAAACCGTTCAAACCTTCCATGGTGCCCGCATCGCGCAACAGGCGTGCAGGGCTGGGATCACTTGCCTCGGGCTTTCCCATCCGCGCGGCTTCGCCGTCTTTGCGGTGAGGACCCCCGAGATTATTGGGGATTGGTCCTCCCCCGAGGGTCCATGTTACCGCGCGGGGTGGAACAAGAGCAACAGGCTTGTGGCGATGCGGTCCGGGAGACCTGCCTGGTCCTGGGCAAGTGCCTCCGCCGCCCCCGCCATGGTCTGCCTGGATGCGGGATCAGTCAGCAAGCGCGCGATATTTCCGGCAAGCGCCTGCGCCGCCCCTGGCCCATCCGGGGTTTCGACCAAGGCATGGGCAGCGTTGAGCCGCGTGATGATTTCGCCAAAATTGAAGTGATACGGGCCAGTGATGATGGGGCAGCTAAGCCGCGCGGCTTCCAGCGGGTTCTGCCCGCCATGCGGCACCAGGGACCCGCCAATCAGCGCGACGTTCGCCTGGCGATAGAAAAGTCCCAATTCGCCAAGCGTATCCGCGACATAAACCGCAACGCCTGGCCCGGCATCCTGCCCCGCGCCGCGCCGCGCGACGGGCAAATCCCCGGCCAAAGCGGCGATATCCGGCCCTCGCTGCGGATGGCGCGGCACAATCACCGTCAGCAAACCGGGGTGATCCAGGGCGAGCAGCCGATGCGCGGCCAGGATGATTTCATCCTCCCCCGGATGGGTGCTGGCGGCGAGCCAGACCGGCCGCCCCGCCCAGGCCGAGGTCAGGCGTGCAAGCTCGGCCGGATCAGCCGGCAAGGGCGGCGCGGCATATTTTAAGTTCCCCCAGCAAGGCACGGGGCGTCCGGCGAGTGCGGCAAAGCGCGCGGCATCCCCTTCCGTCTGTGCCAGGATCAATGCAAAGCGCCCAAGCAAAGCGCGCGCAAACCCCGGCGCCCAGCCCCAAGTTCGGGCGGAACGCGCCGACATGCGCGCATTGATCAGCGCCAGCGGCACGCCCTGCCTGCCCGCTGCCCTCAGGATATTCGGCCAAAGTTCCGATTCCACGATCACGGCCAGATCAGGCCGCCAGCCTTCCAGAAACCGCGCCACCCAACGCGGCACATCCAAGGGCAGGAAGCGATGCTGCGTGCGGGGGGCGAGTTCCGGTGAAAGCCGCTGTTCCAGCAAGCGCGCGGAGGTCACGGTGCCGGTGGTGACCAGAAAGGACAAAGCCGGGTCCTGTCGCGCCAGGGCTTCCAGCAACGGCAATAGGGAAAGGGTCTCCCCATTGCTGGCCGCGTGGCACCAGACCAGGCGCCCCTGAGGGCGCGCCGCGCCATGGCCCTGGCGTTCGGCCAGACGCTCGGCGATTTCCTTGCCCTTGGCCACCCGGCGCCGCAGGTAAAACGGCAAAAGCGGCGCGAGTAGGCTGGCAATCAGCGCCCAAAGCGCGGCCAGGATTTTTGCTGAAAGGCTTTGGGCGATCATCGCGCCACCGCCTGATCGGCGCGTTCCGTCGCGCGGTTGAGCGCTGCGGTGATGGCCGGCAAAGCGCTGGCCGGGTCTTCCCGCGGCACGGTGATGGGCGCTTCAAGCACCACCACAGCGCGGGCGAAGGGCAGCGGAAAGCGCATCCGGTCCCAGGACCGGGCGCGGCGCATCCGCGAAGACGCCGCCCCGCAGGCCAGCACCGGCAGCCCCGCCAAAGCGGCAAGCTGGGCGATACCCAGCGCGGCTTCCCTCGCTGGGCCGCGCGGTCCATCGGGCGTGATCACCGAAACCCCGCCACCTTCCAACACGCGCAGAAGCTGGCGCAGCCCAGTCGCCCCGCCTTTCGAAGACGAGGCATGGACCACTTCAACATCAAAGGGCGCCACGGCACGCGCGATAAGCCTGCCATCGCGATGGCGCGAAATCAGCGCCTGCGCTCTGCGCCCGGGGGCCGCCGGATTTTCACGGGCGATCAGCCGCCAGCCCTGCGCGGCAAGCGGTAGGCATTCATGCCAAAAGGCCAGGATCATCGGGCCGCCCTGATGCGGCTTTAGATGTTCGGCGCCCACCAGCTCCCAGCGCGTGGTGGCCCAGATCAGCCGCAGATAAAGCCCGATCAACCAAGCGAGCAGCGCCTGGGTAGCCGGATGGCGGGTCAGCCGCTTGAACATTTGGGATGGGCTTTGCGCATCATCGCGGCTGCTGTAGCGCGGATTGCGGGCAGTGTGAAACGCCACGCAAGCCTGGGCCACCGCTACCCAGGTCGGAGCAAGCTGTGTTACTTCTACCTTAGGATGCGTAGGGTGGCCCGTTGGTGCCCAGGGTTTGAGGGAGAATGACCATCATGGCTTTGCGTGACCAAAAGGGCGCGGCGCGCCTTGCGCTACCGGTGGTTCTGGCCCTGGCCCTGACCCTGCCCCTGTTGTCCGGCTGCAAGGAAGAAACCACCCCCGCCCGCCAGCGAGCCGCTGCGCCACCAGCCGCAGTGTTTGTAGCCCGCGTGGAGCGCCAAGCCATCAGCCGCGGGGCTGATTTTATCGGGCGCGTGGAAGCCATAGACAAGGTTGACATCATGGCCCGCGTGACGGGCTTTCTCCAGACGCGGCATTTCAATGAAGGTGATGCCGTCAAGGCCGGGCAATTGCTGTTCACACTGGAACAGCCACCCTTCGCCGCCGAGGTCTCACTCCGCCGTGCGCAAGTGGATAGCGCGCGCGCAGATTTGGCTAATGCCACAGTCCAGGTGACGCGCGGGCGCGAATTGCTGAAAACCAATACAATCCCGCAAGCAACCCTGGATGACCGGATCACTGCCGAAGCGGAATCCAAGGCCAAGGTCGCTGCCGCGGAAGCGCAATTGCAGCAGGCCCAGATCAATTACGACTATACTGAAATTCGCGCGCCCTTTGATGGCCGCGCAGGGCGATCGCCGCTCAGTCCCGGCAATGTCGTCAGCCCAAGCAGCGGCAAGCTGGTAACGATTGTGCGCGATGACCCGATCCGCATTAGCTTCCCGGTCACGCAGCGGCAATTGCTGAATTTCAGGCGAAACGCCGGCGCGGGGGCTTCGGAGCAGATCAAGGTAAGCGTGCGCCTGCCCGATGGGTCCATGCTGGACAGTACAGGCCGCTTTGACTTCATTGATGTCACCACCAATCGTGCGACCGATTCAGTGCTGGTGCATGCGATGATCCCCAATCCGCAAAAATTATTGGTGGACGGGCAGGCGGTGACGGTGGTGGTGGAAGCGGGTGATCCGGAACAAGCCATCGTCATTCCGCAATCCGCCTTGCAGATAGATCAGGCCGGCAGCTTCGTGCTGATCGTGGGTGCCGAGAACAAGGTGGAAGTCAAGCGCGTGAAGACCACGCGGGGCTTGGGTGGCCAGCTTGTGGTGACCGAAGGGCTTGAGATTGGCCAATTGGTGATCACCGAAGGCGCGCAGCGTGCCCGCCCCGGTGCGGCGGTAGCACCTCAGCCAGCGCCAAACACGCCGAGTGGTGCAATGCCTGGCACAGCGCCAAGGCGGGGCTGAAGCGCCATGATCTCAAAACTATTCGTTGACCGCCCGCGCTTCGCGATTGTCATTGCGATCTTAACCACGATTGCGGGTTTGATTTCGTTGCTGCGCATTCCGGTGGCGCAATTCCCTGATATCGTGCCGCCGCAGGTGCAGGTGACCGCCAATTTCCCCGGCGCTTCCGCTGAAGTGGTGGAAGCAACCATTGGCCAGCCGCTGGAAAGCCAGATCAATGGCGTGGATGGCATGATTTATATGCAATCCACCAGCGGCAATGATGGTTCCTATTCGCTGAATGTTTCCTTCCGCGTGGGAACGAACCCGGATCAGAATACCACCAATGTGAATAACCGCGCGCAATTGGCACTGGCGCAATTGCCGCAGGAAGTGCAGCGCCTTGGCCTGACCGTGCGCAAGAAATCATCGGCCATGCTGCAGGTGATCACGATCCGGTCCACCGATGGCTCGCTCGATCCGCTGTTCATCAGCAATTACGTGACCATCAATGTGCTGGATGCTTTGCGCCGCGTGCCTGGTGTGGGTGACGCGCAGATGTTCGGCACGCGCGATTATTCCATGCGCATCTGGTTCCAGACGGATCGCCTGACCGCGCTTGGCCTGACGCCGGCGGATGTGATCGGCGCAATCCAGAAGCAGAACCAGGTGGCGCCGCTTGGGCGCGTGGGTGCGCAGCCCATGAGCCAGGATTCGTCCTATCAGCTCAATATCACCACCACCGGGCGGCTGGTTACCACTGATGAATTCGGCGCCATCATCATCCGCGCCAATCAGGATGGCAGCGTGCTCCGCGTGCGGGATGTAGCGCGGCTTGAACTCGGCGCCTGGAATCAGGATGTGGAGACGCGGCTGAATGGCGATGCGGCGCTGCTGATCCAGATTTTCCTCTCGCCCGGGGCCAATGCGGTAGGTGTTGCGGATAGTGTTGGCACGACCATGCGCCAGCTTGCCACGCGTTTCCCGGCCGGCATGGGTTATGAGGTCACCTACGATACTACATTGTTTGTCAAGCTCACGATCCATGAGGTGATCAAGACGCTGCTGGAAGCCTTTGTGCTGGTGGTGCTTGTGGTCTTCCTGTTCCTGGGATCCATCCGCGCCACCATCATTCCGTTGATTGCTGTGCCGGTCAGCCTGATCAGTACCTTCGCAGTGCTGAGTGCCATGGGCTATTCGGCCAATACCGTTTCCTTGCTGGCGATGGTGCTGGCGATTGGCATTGTGGTAGATGATGCCATTGTGGTGGTGGAAAATGTTGAAGCCACCATGGAACACCATCCGGAGCTTTCGGTACCCGAAGCCACGAAGCTTGCCATGGAAGGCATCACCGCGCCGATTGTAGCGATTACTCTGGTGCTGCTTTCGGTCTTTGTGCCGCTGGCTTTCATTCCTGGCATTTCGGGTGAATTATTCCGCCAATTCGCGGTAACCGTCAGTGTCGGCATGTTGTTTTCTGCGGTCAATGCGCTGACGCTTTCACCAGCGCTGTGCGCCATATTGTTGAAGCCGCATCACGGGCCAAAAACTGGGATCATGGGAAGGGTTTCAGCCTTCATTGATGCGGTGCGCGATGGCTATGGCGCGATTGTCGCGCGCCTCGTCAGGCTTTCGGCGCTCAGCCTTGTGCTGCTGGGCGTCATTGCCTTCGGGATTTATGGCATTGGCAGCCGCACGCCTACCGGCTTCCTGCCGCAGGAAGACCAGGGCGCCTTCTTCGTTGAAATGCAATTGCCCGATGGCGCATCGCTCAACCGCACGCGGGAAATGAGCCAGCAGGTGGCAGCGATCATCCAGCCACTGCCCGGCATTCAGGCGGTGCAGAGCGTCACTGGCTTTTCGATGCTGAATGGCCTCGCGCAATCCAATAGCGCCTTCTTCATCGTGACGCTGAAAACCTTTGCGGAGCGCACCGCGCCCGAGGCCAAGGTGAATGCGTTGCTCGCGGCTGTTGCGCGCGGCACGGCGCAGGTGCCGGCGCTGGTGGTACCCTTCAACCTGCCGCCGATTATCGGGCTTGGGACCGGCGGCGGCTTCCAATACCAGTTGCAGAATCTGGAAGGGCGCCCCGTGGCGGAAATGGCGGCGGTGATGCGCGGCCTGGTTTTTGCCGCCAATCAGGACCCCGCGCTCAATCGCGTTTTCTCCACCTTTTCGGCTGCTGCGCCTTCCATCTTTCTTGACCTGGATCGAGACCGCACACAGGTGTTGGGCATTTCGATCAGCGATGTCTTCGCCGCGCTGCAAGCGACCATGAGCAGCTATTACATCAATGACTTTAACCTGTTTGGCCGAAGCTGGCGCGTGAGCCTGCAAGCCGAGGAAGCGGACCGCGCATCGGTTGAAGACATCTTCCGCGTGCATGTGCGCAATGCCCAGGGTGAAATGGTGCCGATCCGCGCGCTTGCCGATATTCGGGTGGAATTCGGCCCGCAAAGCATTGTGCGTTACAACAACGTCCGCAGCCTGACGATAAATGGCGAACCGGCTGCGGGGCGCAGCAGTGGTGATGCGCTGGCGGCCATGGAACGGTTGAGTGCGACCACCCTGCCGCAGGGTTTTTCTTATGAATGGACCGGCACCGCCTATCAGGAAAAAGCCGCTGCCGGGCAAACAGGCATGATCCTGGGCCTGGCGGTGCTATTCGCCTTCCTATTCCTGGTCGCACTTTATGAAAGCTGGACCATCCCCGTGCCCGTGCTGCTTTCGGTCGCGATCGGGGTGCTGGGGGCGATTGCATCCATCAGTGCCGCGGGGCTTTCGCTGGATATCTATGCCCAGGTCGGGATTGTGGTGCTGATCGCATTGGCCGCCAAGAACGGCATTCTGATCATTGAATTCGCCAAGGAACAGCGTGAATTGCACGGCAAATCCATCCAGGAAGCGGCGGTGCTGGGCGCCAAGCTGCGCTTCCGGGCGGTGATGATGACATCCTTCGCCTTCATCCTGGGGCTTTATCCGCTGGTGGTGGCGGAAGGCGCATCCCAGATCAGCCGCCGCGCGGTGGGGACGCCGGTGTTCTGGGGGATGATCGCGGCCTCCACCATCGGGATTTTCATGATCCCAATGCTGTATGTGACCTTCCAAAGCATGCGGGAGAAGTTGAAGGCCATGCTTGGCATGGGGCAGGCGGTGAAACCCGCCCAACACCCCCCGTCTTGACCCGGGGGCCATGAGACACGATTTTTAGAGGCAAGAAGGGCAGCGCATTTCGCCGCCCGCGATTCGATGGAGACTCCCATGGGTGATCTGACCAAGGCCGTATCTGATGAGAGCTTCAAGGCTGATGTGCTCGATTCCAGCGGCGCGGTGCTGGTGGATTTCTGGGCCGAATGGTGCGGCCCCTGCCGCATGGTAGGGCCGATCCTGGATGAGATTGCGGCGGAATATGCCGGCAAGCTCACCATCGCCAAGGTGAATATTGATGAGAATCCGATGA
>CAIYMY010000116.1 GCA_903927465.1 uncultured Rhodospirillales bacterium
ACTGACCTGCCGCTTGAGCGGGTGCGAGAGGCGTTGAACTTCCACACCCGCCCGCACCCCGTGGCGATAACGGGCGCGGCCATTGTGCCCGAAGATTGGTCCGCCAGGTTTTCCGCCATCGGCCGGGCGTATCGCTACCGCATCTTGAACCGCGCGGCGCGCCCGGCTTTGGAATGGGGCCGCGTGTGGCATGTGAAAAAACGCCTGGATGCGGCGGCGATGCATGAGGCTGCTCAGGGGCTTTTGGGCCGGCATGATTTTTCCGCCTATCGCGCCGCTTCCTGCCAGGCGAAATCACCACTCCGCACGCTGGACCGCTTGGACGTGACGCGCCTTGGCGATGAAATTGAAATCATCGCCGAGGCGCGGAGCTTTCTGCACCACCAGGTGCGCAATATGGTCGGCACGCTGGTGGAGGTTGGCTATGGCCGCCGCCCGGCTTCCTGGCCGCGCGCCGTATTGCTGGGCGGAGACCGCGCCAAGGCCGGCCAGACCGCGCCGCCGGAGGGGTTGGTGCTGACGGGGGTGAAGTATCCGGAAGCGGTGGGGTGGGGGTAGGGGTGCCCCGCAAGAGACGGCCGGAAAAACAGCTTTCATAAGGCTTTAGCTAGGATGCAAAACGCCCAGGCCGTACCAAAAAAACAAAGATAAAGAAATTTTAAATCGCCAGGCGGATTTTTATTGACGCCAGGGCGTACTTCTGAGATACTCCCGCTCGCACCGCTCAGAGTGGTTGGGGAACCATGAGCGCGTGTGACCAACTCGAACCGACAGAGATGGAAAGGAGGATGGCATGTTCTGGCAACGCATCGGCTTAAGATTCTAAAGGCCTGTCCCGAAGGACAGGCCTCAAAGAAGAATCATCGGATAGCCAAGAGTGGACGTGGGGAACCACGGCTATCCAGAAGCTCACCAACCCTGCCGCAAAGCGGAAAGGAGAATTTTCGATGGCTCAGGCCTCTATAGACCCGCAGACTGAAGTTGTCACTACCAACCTTGATGACCTTCTCACGGAGGGCGATCACTCCGGTCGCCCATTCAACGTGATCGTTGGATCAAATATGGGAAATCGTACGCTAGTGTTTAGTGTGCCCATGGCCACTTTTTACGAAATCTCGGAAGTGGCTAATCGCGGAAATCTGGATGCTGTACCAGCACACCGTGAGATGCCAATTGCTCAACGGCGGTTGGATGAACCACACGCGAAAAAACTGGCAGTATTCGTTCTTAAGGGCCTTGTCGATGCTTTGCGCCGCAAGATCGAGCGCGCTGGCCGTACTATTCCCGATGCACTGCGAAATATTCAGAAGGACTTGGGTTCGCAGCCTTATATTTCTATGCAACCGGTCGTTGCCAACATACGAACCTGTCAGTTTGGTGGCGAGGGACTCCGGTTTGTTCGTAGTGCAGGAAACATAACCGTATACCTCTCAGACAAGCATGTCTTGTGGATCATCGATGGGCAGCATCGTCGGTTCGCTCTACATCTTGTTTTTGATTTCTTGAAGTCCGTCTCGATCAATGGAAGGTATCCGCGCAAGCCTGTGCTTTACGTGCCCACCGACGACGCGAAGCGTGAACCAACCGCCGAGGAGGTTCAGGTTTGGGCGTCTATCTTTGAAATCGCTCGTACTGAATGCTCTGTAGTAGTTGAAACGCACCTCGGACTAAACTTCGAGCAGGAGCGCCAGCTTTTCCATGATTTGAATAATCTTGGAAAACCAGTTGAGAGTAGCCTGGTGTACGAGTTCGATAACTCGAACCCGGTCAACCGCTTCATCAAGGAACGTTTGCTGGGGAATGATATCCTAAAAGCAAAGGTTGTGGACACCGATAGCCCTCATGACTGGCACAAAGATGAAGGCGTGATTTCCCGTAAGGATCTCATCGCAATCAATGCGCTTCTGTTCCTGAATAGGACAACAATAAACGGGGCTTCCCCGTCGGACATTCATTCCAAGGAAGACTATGGCTGCCATTTCTGGGGAGCTATTGGTCAGATTCCACACTGGGGTGAGCCTGGGGCCAAAAAGAACACAATCGCTGCCCAGCCGGTGGTTCTAAAGGCTCTTGCGAAGCTGGCTTATGATTTTGGATATGGGCGGGATGAGGATCCATCACATCTGAGTAAGCTTCTCATCGCAATTGAGGAGGGGCAGATCGATTTTGGTCATACGAATCCGATGTGGCGATACTTCGAACTGTCGCAAGAAGAGCGTGACAAGGAGTGTCCGGGGTTGAAAGAGGCAATCACGCCCGATGCAGCCGGTTTCAATCTTGACCTTGGGAATTTCGATGCAGCTAACCAAGTCATGCGGTTTGGTGCCAAGCACAATGATATCCAACGGCATCTGGGCGATATGATTCGTTGGAAGCTGGGACTCCCTAAGAGGAAAGCGTTGACGAAGCTTCAAGCGGAGTTGCAGCAGGGTAAGCTGACAATTTCTGCTTAGAGCGTATTCATTACGTTACCCGCAACGATCTAACGCGAAGTTCGTGACGCCCGGGCAGGTTAGGCCCGGGCGTTTTTTATTTTGAAAAGAACGCCCGATTTCATCGTAATTACGAGTTCAAACCCCGGTAGCCCTCGGCCAAACAGGCCATCTGCAAGATGACCGCTATACGACGAGAAGCGCTGATGACTGGCCGTAAAGCGTAAAGTCACACTTGACATGCCCCACCTGCCACGCTGTTACGTCGCGTCATGACCAACGCACAACCCATCCTCCTCAAAAACCCCGCCCACCCCGGCGGCTTCATCAAGCATGAAGTAATTGACCCCCACGGGCTTTCCGTCACGGAAGCGGCCAAGGTGCTGGGTGTCACGCGGCCTGCGCTTTCTGCGCTGTTGAATGAAAGGGCAGCGCTATCGCCCGAAATGGCGATTAGGGTCGAAAAAGCCTTCGGCGTTTCCATGGATACTTTGCTGCGCATGCAGAGCAGTTTTGACATTGCGCGCGCCCGGAAACGCGCGGGTGAAATCAAGGTGGCGCCCTTCAAAGCGCCCAAGACCAAGGGCGAAAACCGGGCCAGGGGCTAGCCTAACGCGCCCCCGCCGCCTCCGCCTTCCCCCTGAGCATTTTCAAGCCAAGTGGAATCACTTGGCGGCTCGGAAAATGCGACTCAAAAAATGGTTCAGGGGCTTTTCGCCGCGTGCTCACGCGGTGAAGAGGCCCTAAACAAATCCAAAAACCCCGTCACCACATCCGCAATACTCCGCCCACGCCCGGTATCAATCGAAACCGTCGCGGTCACGCCGGCGCGCAAGGGGGGTTCGCCCGCATGGGGTTCAAGGCGGATGCGCACGGGCAGGCGCTGCACCACCTTCACCCAATTGCCTGAGGCATTTTGCGGCGGCAGGATCGCGAATTCCGCCCCCGTTGCCGGGCTGATGCTTTCCACCACGCCCTTCCAGGTCACATTCGGGTAGATATCCAGCACCACATCCACGCGCTGGCCAACGGCCACATGCGTCAGCGTGGTTTCCTTCAAATTCGCATCCACCCAGGGGCGGCTATCTGAAACCAGCGCGAAAATCGGGGTCGAGGCGCGCAATTGCTCGCCCACTTGCATGCGCAAATTCACCACCGTGCCGTCGGTCGGCGCCTTGATTTCGGTGCGCGCCAAATCCAGCGCGGCGCGGTCGCGTTCGGCAATTTTCTCCCGCACTTGGGGGTGGTCATCCACCGGCAAATCCGGGTCACCCTTCAGCGTGGTCAAAAGGCGCACAAGGCGTTGGCGCAGCACATTTATCCTGTCCTGCGCTACCTGGGCATCATGTTGGGTTTCTTCCATGCGCGCGGTGGGGGCGATGCCGCGGCTGGCCAATTCTTCCTGCCGACGCGCCTGGCGGGCCAGGAAGGCCACGCGCTTTTCCAGCTCCGCCATTTCGCCCTGGGTTTCCTGGAAGGTCGCGCGGGAGAGTTCAACCTGCGTGCGGGCGGAATCCAACTCAGCCTCGGCCTTTTCCAGCGCCAGGCGGAAGGGGGCAGGGTCAAGGCGCAGCAGCACGGCGCCGGCGGCCACGCGCGCATGGTCGCGCACCAGCACTTCCGTAATGCGGCCGGCAACTTCGGGGGCAATCTGCACGATATCAGCGCGGACATAGGCGTTTTCGGTGGTGATGTAGCGCCCGCCGGTCAGCCAAAAGCCAATCGCCACCAGCAGCGCCAGGGCGGGCACGCCCACCAGCAGCACAAGGCGCAAAAGCCGGCCCTGCATGGTCAGGTGCCCCTGGGCGTATCGGAGGGGCTTAAGATAGGCTCGCCACCGGCGCCAAGACTTGGCAGTATTCGTTCCCTCATCAGCCTCAGCTTGGCAGGAAAATACCATGTCCGCCATAGGCTTGCGGGACATTTATCGGCGAAAACCGCGCTGATGTCGGAAACCAACCCGATATTGGAATTGTCGTTGACGCGCCGCTGCCTGATCCTGGCGGCGGTGGTGATGGGGGCAACGCTTTACGCCACCACGCTGCTGGTGGCTACAACACTGCTGCCGCAAATGCAGGGCAGCCTGGCCGCGACAGCGGATGAGATTGCCTGGACAACCACCTTCAATATCTTGGCCACCGCGATTGTGACGCCCATGACCGGCTGGCTGGTGGCGCGCAGCGGGCGGCGGCGGGTGATGCTGTTCTGCGTGATGGGCTTCACCGTCGCGACCTATCTGGTGGGGCAGGCGGAATCGCTGGAAACCGTGGTGCTGTGGCGCATTGTGCAGGGCGGCATTGGCGCGCCGGTGATCCCTTTGGCGAATGCGATTGTGCTGGATAGTTTCCCGCGCAAGCAGGCGGGGTTGGTGAGCTCCATCTTCGGCATGACAGTGGTGCTGGGCCCGGTGATCGGGCCGCTATTCGGCGGGCAATTGGCTGAGGCTTATGGCTGGCGCTGGGCTTTTTACATGATCGTGCCGGCGGGCGTGCTGGCAAGCTTCGCGCTTTGGGCGACGCTGCCGGAAGATGAACCAGGCAAGCCCGTGCCGCTTGATTGGACCGGGTTTCTGGCGCTGACGGTCGCGATTTCCTGCGTGCAATTGATCCTATCCCGCGGGCAGCGGCTGGATTGGTATGAATCGCAGGAGATCATCCTTGAAACCCTCATCGCTTTCTTGGCGTTTTATGTCTTTGTTGCGCATAGCCTAACGGCGAAGCAGCCCTTCTTGAATTTGCGCCTGTTGCTGGACCGCAATTACGCCATCGGGCTTTTGCTGGTGTTCATCTACGGCATGGTGAATTTCACGCCGATTGTGCTGCTGCCATCTCTGTTGCAGCAATATGCCGGCTTTCCGGATAGCGTGATCGGGGCGATTGTGGGCTTTCGCGGCATTGGCGGCACCATCGGCTTTGCGCTGACCTTCCTGATCGGCCGCTGGGAC
>CAIYMY010000117.1 GCA_903927465.1 uncultured Rhodospirillales bacterium
CGGCGCGCGGCTTGATCCTGACCTGGCGGCGTTTTTCATCGCGCTTGGGCTGCCGGTGCTGCAAGGCTATGGGCAGACGGAGGCCGGACCGGTGGTTAGTGTGAATCTGCCCTGGGCCAATCGGCACGAAAGCGTCGGCATGCTGCTGGAAGGCGTTGAATGCCGCATCGCCCCCGATGGCGAAATCCTGATCCAGGGCGACCTGGTTATGACCGGCTATTGGGGCAATCCTGAATCGACCGCCGCGACGCTCCGCACGGAAGGCGATGACCCAAGCCCCTGGCTGCATACCGGCGATATCGGCGAAATGCGCGATGGGTTCTTATACATCACCGACCGCAAGCGCGATTTCATCAAGCTGCTGGGTGGCGACATGATCAGCCCGGCCAAGATTGAAAGCCTGTTGATGGCGGAACCCGAAATCCAGCAAGCCTTGGTGGCAGGTGAGGGTAAGCCCGGCCTTGTCGCGCTGATTGTCCCCGCCGAGGGTCAGGAAGCCAGCGTGGCGGCGGCGGTAGCACGGGTGAATGCCCGGCTCGCCGTGATTGAACGCATGCGCCGCCATGCGGTAACAGCGCCCTTCACCATCGAGAATGGCCTGCTGACGCCGACCATGAAGCTGAAGCGCCGCGCCGCCATTCAGGAACGCGCGGCTGAGATTGAGAAGCTTTGGGAATAGTGGGCGTTACCGCGGCGCCCAGCGCAAGCCAGCGCGGATATCATCACTATCTTCCCCCGCAGCCGGCACGCCGCGCGCTGGCTGTGGGCGCTCGCCGTCAAAACTGATCGGCAGGCCAATGGCGCGCACGGGCAGGCCAGGCACAGGGGCGACAATGCCGAGTGCGGCCACCTGCGCATCCTCTGCGATTTCGCGCATGGTATTGATCGGCCCGCAGGGAATGCCGGCGGCTTCCAGTAGCGGCAGCCATGCCTCGGCCGGGCGCGCACGAAAGGCTGGTTCCATCACCGCCATCAGCGCGGGTTTGTTGGCCACGCGCAGCCGATTGCTGGCAAAGCGCTCATCGCTGCCAAGCTCGGGCAGCCCCATGGCGTCGCATAATTTGCGAAACAGCCGATCATTGGCGGCGGCCACCATCACCGGCGCCGTCGCCGTTTCAAAAGATTGGAACACCACCGTATTCGGATTGCCCGAAAGATTGCGCGGCGGCGGGCGGCCGGAGACTGTGAAGCCCGCAAAATGCGGCCCCATCCAGCCAAGCGCCGTTTCCAGTAAAGATGTATCAACCACCCCGCCCTTGCCCGTGGTATGGCGACGCTCAATCGCGGCCAGAATGCCAATCACCGCCCACATGCCCGTGCCGAGATCGAGAATTTGCACGCCACTTCGCGTGGGCGGCCCACCTTCTGCGCCATTCATCATCATCAGGCCGGAATAGCCTTGCAGGATCGGCTCATAACCCGGGTGCAAAGCCTTCGGCCCCACCGCGCCAAAAGCACCAAGCGAGGCATAAATCAGGCGCGGAAAGCGCGCGGTCAGCGCAGCACCACCCAGCCCCAAATCCTCAAGCGCGCCGGGGCGCATATTCTGCACAACCACATCTGCCTCACCCAGCAATTCCATCAGCAGCGCACGATCAGCATCATTGCGGAGATCAAGACTGAGCGATTTCTTGCCGCGATTGACAGCGATGAAGGTGGTGGCTGTGCCTTCATGCATGGGGGGCCCCCAGCCGCGCGCATCATCGCCGCCTTCGGGGCGTTCCAGCTTGATCACTTCGGCCCCCAGCATGGCGAGGATCTGGCCCGCAAAAGGCCCCGCCAGATTCTGCGCAATTTCGACAACCCGGATACCGGCCAAAGGTGACATGCGAAAACCCTTTTCAAGTAGGCGAAGGGTAGGGCTTGGCTGGGCGGGCGGGCAAGTTGGCCTCTGGACCAAGTGGCGCTGCCGGTGAAAGCTGCCGCCATGAACCCGACCCCGGCCGATATCCTCGCTGCCCTTTGGCGCCAGGCCGCGCTTGATCCCGCCGCGCTTTCGCACATCAGCCTGACTGGCGCGGAGCCCATCCAGCCTTCCAGCTTTCGCGTGGATGCCGCGGCGCAAAGCAGCATCGCGGCGACGGGGCTGGCGGCGGCCATGATCCATCAGCGGCGCGGTGGTGCCGCGCAGCGTGTTGCGGTGGATATGCGTGATGCCGCGATTGAGTTTCGCTCAGAACATTGGCTCAGCATCGCGGGCCAGCCTGCCGGCGCGCGCTGGGATGCGATTGCGGGGCTCTATCAATGTGGCGATGGGCGCTGGGTACGGCTGCACACGAATTTCCCGCATCATCGTGATGGCGTGCTGCGCTTGCTGGGCAATGTTGCGCATGATCGTGCCGCAGTTGCCAAGGCACTCAGCACCTGGCGCGCCGCGGAGTTTGAAGCAGCGGCGGCGGAAGCGGGCCTGGTGGTGACGATGACGCGCAGCCTGGCCGAGTGGGAGTCCTCACCCCAGGGCCAGGCAGCTTGCAGCCTGCCGCCTGTGCTGATTGAGAAAATCGGCGATGCGCCGCGCATGCCCTTGCCGCCAGCCGCTGCGCGTCCACTCAGCGGCCTCCGCGTACTTGACCTCACACGAGTCATCGCCGGGCCGGTCGCTGGCCGCACCCTCGCCGCGCATGGCGCTGATGTCTTGCATATCAGCGCGCCGCATTTGCCGAGCTTTGATGAATTGGTGATGGATACCGGGCGCGGCAAAAGAACCGCATCATTTGATTTGCGCGCCCCGGATGATCAGGCGCGTCTGCGCGACTTGGCAGCAAGCGCCGATATCTTCCTGCAAGGCTATCGCCCGGGTGCCATTGCCGGGCATGGCTTCGCGCCAGAGGCACTCGCGGCGCTCAACCCGGGCATCATTTGTGTCTCGCTTTCCGCCTATGGCCATCTCGGCCCCTGGGCCGCGCGGCGTGGATTTGATTCGCTGGTGCAGAATGCCAATGGCATGAATGACGCCGAAGCGCTGGCGGCGCAGGAAGCCAAGCCGCGCCCCTTGCCGTGTCAGGCTTTGGATCACGCCTCGGGATATTTGCTGGCCTTTGGCGCCATGGCTGCCTTGTTGCGGCGCGCAGAGGAGGGCGGTTCCTGGCTGGTGCGAGTCTCGCTTGCCGGCACGGGCGAATGGATCAAGCGTCTGGGCCGCCTGGAAGCGGGCCTCACCGCGCCGGGGCTGGCGCCTGCGGAAATTGACGCAGCGCTGGAAGAAAGTGACAGCGGCTTCGGCCCCATGCGCGCCACACGCCATGCTGCGCGCTTGCAGGCCACACCGACGCGTTGGGATTTGCCCGCCATGCCGCTCGGCAGCCATGCGCCGGCATGGCGCGAGGCTTCACTTCAGGCAGCGCAGGAACAGCGTTGAAGGATGCGCGACCTCGCCCACCGCATCGGCGGCGCGCGGAGCGTCATTGGCAGGCCCTGGTGTGGCGGCGACATTCTGTTCCCGCAAGAACTCCAAAGCTTCCGTGTGCTTCACGGCGAAATTCACATTCTGCGGAATATCGCCGGTCTGCCGCGCTATCTGACCAGCATTGAGTTTTGACACCACAACACCAATCACCTGCCCGCGCATATCCAAAAGCGGCCCGCCGGAATTGCCCGGCTGCACCGGCGCGCTGATCTGAATATGGCGCTGATTATCGGCAAGCCCGGCAAGGGCCGAGACCTCTCCGGTGGTCAGCGTGGGGCCGGATGAAAGCAAGCCCGCCAAGGGAAAACCATAGGTCACCACGCCTTCACCACGGCGATAGGCGCCGGCGCTGCGGAAGAGCAAGACGGGGCCCGCTTCGGCTTCGGTGCTGAGCAATGCCAAATCGCGCGTTGCATCGCTTGCCAGGACGCGCGCCGGCAATTCCCGCCCATCGGGCAGGCGCGCTGCAACCTCGGCGCAGCCATCAATCACGTGATGATTGGTCATGATCCGGCGTGCTGCCACAACAAAGCCCGTGCCTGAAGAAACCGCGCGGCGTGCAGCGCGTTCACCAGGCGCCAGCGGCGGCGGCTTGTCGCGCGGCAGTTCGGCCTGCACGCCTGGGGCGCCACCACCTTGGCGGGGCAGGGGTGGGGGTTTTTCGCTCGGCAGCGCCGCGCTTGGGCTTGGGGCAGGCGCCAACGCCGGCGGCTTTTGGGCGTAGGCGGCTGTGCTGACGCACAGCCCGATGAAACCTGCCAGAAATGCGCGTTGAACCATAAGATCATTGTGCCGCGCGGAAGTAAGGCTGGTCAATGCTCAAGCGCAGCCGGGTCCAGCCTCACCCACGCCGAATATTGTAGAATAGCGCCACCCCTTGCAGCATCCCGGTCAGGTCAGCGCGCATCGCAGTTGGCGAGAAGAACTGTCCAAGCGGAATATAGGGCACCTGATCAAAGCTCACGCGCTGCATCTGCCGTCCAATGGCCGCGCGTGCTGCGTCATCGGGTGCTGCGAACCAAGCATTGCGGAGCGTTTCCAACTCCGGCACGGTTGGCCAGCCGAAAATGGCACTCCGCCCATGGCCGCGGATCAGATTATTGGCCGCTGGGTTCACTTGCGCGCTGCCCGCGGTCCAGCTCACCATGAAATTCCAACCACCCTGGTCAACCGGGTTCTGGTTCAGGATGCGCGTGGTGACAGTGCCCCAATCGGCCGCGACATAGTCAAGATTGATCCCGATGCGGCGGAGATAATCCCCCGCCACCTCGCTCATGGCATTGATCACGGGGAAATCCGTCGCCGCCAGAAGGTTGATCTTCTCCCCACGATAGCCGGCTTCCTGCAATGCGCGGCGCGTATCGGCGACACTCGTCGGGTTGCGGAAGGCATCCATTCCTTCATCGCTCGCCATGATGGAACTCGGCACAAAGAAACCGTAGGGCACGCGCCAGAGCGATTCATCCGTGCTGCCGGCGGCTGTCATGAAATCCCGCTGCACAATGCCACGCAGAATGGCGCGCCGGATCGCCGGATTATCGAGCGGCGGGTTGAGGTGATTGGGCCGGAGGAAACCGATCGATCCATTCGGATCCAGGATTTCGACCTTAAGGCCACGCGCGCGGCGAAGCTGAGGCACCAGGTCAATCGCCGGCAATTCCCACCAATCCACCTCACCCCGTTGCAGCGCGGCCGAAGCGGTGGCGCCATCCGGAATGGTCAGCCATTCCACGCGATCAAAATGCACCTGCTTGCCGCCCGCCATATAGGAAGCGGCTTCCTGGCGCGGCACGTAAGCCTCATTCTTGGCATAGACATTGCGGCTGCCCGGCAGGCGTTCACTGGCCACATAACGGAAGGGGCCAGACCCGATCATCTCCGGCACCGCCTGCGAAGAAGGCAAATTCGCGTGGCGTTCCGGCATCATCACACAAAGATGCGTGCCAACCTTGGCCAGCGCATCGGCCAAAAGCGGGAAGGGCTGCTTCAGGCGGATCAGGATGGTGCGATCATCCGCAGCACCGCATTCATCGGTTACCGCCCAAAGCGCCTGGCCAAAGGCATCACGCGTCGCCCAGCGGCGGATGGAAGCGGCGCAATCCTGCGCGCGCACGGGTTCCCCATCATGAAAGCGCAGGCCCTCACGCAAGCGGATGCGCCATTCGCGGCCATCATTGCTGATAGTGTGCCCTTCGGCCATTTGCGGGCGCGCGCGCAATTCGGCGTCCCAACCATACAGCGTGTCATAGACCATCATCGCATGGTTGCGGCTTACGAAGGCGACCGAATGGATGGGGTCCAGCAGCGCCAGATCGGCCTGCGGCACAAAGCGCAAAACCCGACGCCCGGGCTGGCCTTGCGCTGCACCAAGGCGCGGCGCGGCCATAGCCGCTGCCGACGCTGCCAAAAGATTTCGACGGAGCATCTGGTCTGTCCCTCCCAAGGATTTTCAGAAGCTATGGCGCGCTGCCCTTCAGCGTCAAGGCAGATCACCATTGCCCAGCCCACAGCGCTGTTGCAGGCTGGCAAACACAGGCAAGTCCGCCTGCAACAGCGGAGGCAGCAAGATGAACCCGGATGATATCGGCTTTCTTGGCGTGCGCGACCTGACGGCGGCCTATCGCAGCCGCAGACTCTCCCCGGTCGAAGTTGTGCAGGCCATCCTTGCGCGCATTGAACGCATCGAACCGCGCGTGAATGCCATGATGCGGCTCACGCCAGAAATCGCACTGGCTGCCGCCAAGCGTTCAGAAACAGTGTTCATGCAGCGCGAAAAGCCGCGCCTGCTGGAAGGGATTCCCTTCACCATCAAGGATTTGCAGCACACCAAGGGTGTGCAGACGGATTTCGCCAGCGCTGTCACGCAAGGCACCATTCCGGATGTGGATGCGCCCTGCGTCAGCCGGCTTTACGCCGCCGGCGGCATGATGCTGGGTAAGACAACTTCCGCCGCTGAATGGGGCTGGAAGGGCGTCAGTGAGGCGCCGATTTCCGGCATCACCCATAACCCCTGGGGGCATGGGCTGAATGCCGGCGCGTCATCTTCTGGTGCTGGTGTTGGCGCGGCTTGCGGCTATGGGCCCTTGCATCAGGGCGGCGATGGCGCGGGGTCCATCCGCATGCCGGCGCATTTTTCCGGCGTTTATGGCTTCAAGCCAACCCATGGGCGGGTCGCAAGCTGGCCCATGTCCAATAATGAACTCGCAACCCATATCGGGCCGCTGACGCGCAGCGTGGAAGATGCCGCGCTGATGACAGAAGCCATGGCCGGCCCGCATCCTTGGGATTACACATCACTGGAAGCGCCGCCGCAGCATTATGCCGGGCAATTAAAGGCGGCCTCCATGCGCGGCAAGCGCATTGCCTATTCGCCCGATCTTGGCCATGCGCGTGTTGATCCTGAAGTGGCCGAAGCCGTCGCCCGCGCCATCCATGTGTTTGAAGATATGGGTGCCATCATCGAAGAAGTCTCGCCCCCCTGGGGGAAGCTGGGGCCGGAATTGATCCGCTTCTTCTGGCCGGCGGTCTATGCGGGCCGCGCCGAATACCTGCCGCAATACGCCAACCGCATGGACCCTGGCTTTGTCGCCATGCTGCGCGCCAACGCCAATGTAACCACCGCGCAATTCATGCAAATGCGCACGCGGCGCTTTGATTACGTGCAGCAGATTCATGATTTCATGGAAGGCTATGATTTCCTGCTGACGCCCGCCGTGAGTGTCGCGGCCTTCCCCGCCAATCGCCTGCAACCGGCGCATTGGCCGCAGCATGATTGGGATTGGCTGATGTGGGCGGAATTCTCCTATCCCTTCAACTGGTCCGGCAGCCCTGCCGCGAGCCTGCCCTGCGGCTTCACCCCGGCGGGCCTGCCCGTTGGCCTGCAAATCGTTGGGCGGCGCTTTGACGATCTTGGCGTGCTGCAAGCGAGCGCCGCCTTTGAGGAAGCCCGCCCCTGGGCGCATCTGCGGCCACCGCTCGCGCAATAGAAACCAGAACCCGATGGGGTGTTTTCATTTGCAGCCATAATACCCTAGCCTTCCAAAAACACCGCTTGAGGAATCCGCGCCATGACCAGCATCCCCGCTTCCGCCGAAGAACAGGAATTGCTCGCCCTTGCCAAGCGCGCGCTACCGGGCGGGCATTTTGGCAATTTCCCGGCCGATGTGATCCTGCGCGAAGGCCGCGGCGCGCATGTCTGGGATGTTTCGGGGCGCGAATATATTGATTATCTGCTTGGCAGTGGCCCCATGTATATCGGCCATAACCACCCCAAGGTGACGGAAGCCGTGCTGGCGCAGGTGCCGCTGGGCACCACCTTCTTCGCCAATAATGAACACGGCATTCGCCTCGCCGCCGCCATTGTGGATGCCATGCCCTGCGTGGATCAGGTGCGCTTTGTCTCATCCGGGTCCGAGGCTGATCTTTACGCCATGCGGCTTGCGCGCGCCTTTCGCCAACGCCCAAAGATTGTGAAGTTCGAAGGCGGCTATCACGGCATGAGCGATTGGGGGCTGATGAGCCTGGCGCCCAAAAAGCTCGCCAATTTCCCGGAAGCCGTGCCGGATACGCCGGGCATTCCGGATAGTGTGCGCGGTGAAGTGCTGGTGGCGCCCTTCAATGATATTGAAGCGGCGGTGCGCTTGATTGAAGCGCGGCATGATGAGATTGGCGGCGTGATCATGGAACCCTTCCAGCGCCTGATCCCGCCCAAGCCCGGCTTTCTGCAAGCGATCCGTGAAGTCACCGCGCGGCTTGGCATTCCGCTGATTTTTGATGAGGTCGTGACCGGCTTTCGCTTCGCCTATGGCGGCGCGCAGGAATATTATGGCGTGACGCCTGATATCTGCACCATGGGCAAGATCATCGGCGGCGGCTTTCCGTTGGCGGCCTTGGGCGGACGCGCCGATATCATGGCGCAGTTCGACAAGGCGGCGGTGGGTGAAGACCGCTTCCTGACCCAGATCGGCACGCTTTCCGGCAACCCTGTGGCCTCGGTCGCGGGGCTCGCCACCATGGAAGTGCTCCGCGAACCCGGCGCCTATGAGCAGATTTTCGCAACCGGCCGCAGCCTGATGGACGGCCTGACGGGCCTGATCCATGAGGCCGGCATCCCTGCCCAGGTGGTCGGCGAACCGCCCCTATTCGATGTGGTCTATGCCACGGGCGATATCCGGGATTACCGCAGCGTCATCCGCCAGGATATGGCCATGCAGAAGCATGTGAATGGCGTATTCCGTGGCCGCGGCATCCTGAAGGGGGACGCCAAATTCTATATGTCGCTGGCCCATACGGCAGCGGATGTAGCGCAAACCCTGGATGCCTTCCGCGCGGCGATGAAATCCCTACCCGCCAAGGCCGCCTGATGGGGTAGAGTTGCCAATTTTCTAGGCAACACTTGTTTTTTACAGTTTTGTGATCCAGTTAGCCGACCAAGGGGTTTCACACTGTCAGTATTGCCCCATCCAACCAGGAGGCTACGCTCATTATGGATCGCCGTTCCTTATTGCTGGGCGCCAGCGGCTTGGCCGCTGGGCTTGCCGCGCCCGCCATTGTCCAGGCTCAGGCCGCCTACCCGGCGCGGCCGCTGCGCCTGGTTGTGCCCTGGCCGCCCGGTCAGGCGACGGACCTTATGGCCCGCGTCACCGCGACCAAGATCGCCGAATCTTGGGGCCAGCCGATTGTGCCGGAAAATCGCGCCGGCGCCGGCGGTATGATCGGCACCGATTTGGTGGCGAAGGCCGCGCCCGATGGCTACACCATCCTGGCGGCTTCCACCGGGCCTTTCACCACGGCGCCTTTGGTGCAGCGCACCCCTTATGACGTGACCAAGGATTTTGCCCCCGTCGCGCAGATTGGCATTTCCCCCTACGTGCTGATCGTGCGTAAGGATTTCCCGGCGCAGAATGCTGCGGAATTCGTCGCCAAAGTGCGTGCGGAGCCCGGCAAGTACACCTATGCCACCTCTGGCATTGGGGCGGCGGCGCATCTGATTACGCTGATGTTCCTGTCCAAGGCCAAGCTGGATGCGCTGCATGTGCCCTTCCAGGGAAGCGCCCCGGGCCTGACGGCGGTGACGGCGGGGCAGGTGGATTTCGCGATTGAAACCTTGGTCGCAACCTCGGCCCTGTTCCGCCAGGGCGCGGTGCGGGCACTTGGCGTCAGCCTGAAGGACGGGACTGAATTGCAGCCCGACCTGATGCCGCTGGCCCGCCTGCCGGGCGTTGAGGGTTATGATGTCGGCGCCTTCGGTGGTTACATGGTGCCGGCTACCACGCCGCGCCCCATCATTGAACGTCTGGATGCCGAAACCGGCAAGGCCATGGCAACGGCTGAGGTCAAGGCCCGCCTGGCGCAAATCGGCTTCCAGCCATTTTATCGCAATACGGCCGATTTCACGGCCTTCCTGGACCGCCATCGGGAAGAATTCCGCCAGGTCATCCAGGCCAATAACATCAAGGTGGATGGCTGATAGGGCCTGTCCATAAACGGGAGTGATACCTCCCGCAGCACAAAAGGGGCGGCTTCGGCCGCCCTTTTCATTTCCTGCCCCGGCAATGGCGCAGCGCGTCGAAATCTGGGAAGCTGCATCAGTATGAGAGGAACGCCATGACCGAAGACACTCGCCTTGATCCGCCCAGCCTGGAAATTGAAGGCAGCCGCGCCACCATCCGGCTGCATCGCTCCCGCCACCGCAATCGCGTGGAGCCCGGCGATATCATCCGCATCATGGATTATCTGGAACAGGTGGATGCCAACCCGTCGCTCCGCGTGCTGATCCTGGCCGCGAGTGGCCCGGCCTTCAGCGCTGGCTTCCATTTGGGCGGCTTCGCTGAGGACAAGGAAGCCGCCGCCCGCGCGCCGAGTTTCGAAGCCATGGCGGACCGGTTTGAAGCGGTGCGCGTGCCGACCATTTGCCGCTTGCAGGGTGGCGTTTATGGCGGCTCCACGGATTTCGCGCTGGCGGCGGATTTCCGCATTGGCGTGACGGGAATGGAAATGTTCATGCCGGCCGCCCGGCTTGGCGTGCATTACTACCCGACTGGGCTTGAGCGTTATGTCTCCCGCCTTGGCCTGAACAATGCGAAGCGCCTGTTCCTGACGGCGGAAAAACTGGGGGCAGAAGAATTGCTCCGCATCGGTTACCTCACGCATTTGGTGGCGCCTGCGGAATTGGACGCGGCTGTGGACACCCTGGCGACCACGCTCGCCAATGGCGCGCCGCTGGCCATTCAGGGCATGAAGAAGGCGCTGAATGAAATTGGCCATGGCAGGCTGGATGTCGCGGCTTGCGCGGAACGTGCCCGGCTTTGCAAGGAAAGCGAAGATATTCAGGAAGGCCTTGCCGCCTTCCGCGAAAAAAGAGCGCCCGTCTTTCGCGGGCGCTGATCGAAGCCAATCTTGGGGCGCTGTCTTATGGGACAGCGCCCTTTTTGATTCAGGCTTCCCCGTAATGAATGCGGCGATAGGGGCGGGACACCACCGTATCATCCGTGTGCACATCCCAAAGGCTGGCGCTATTGCCGCGTTGGTGGGTCTCAAACATCGCGCCCATTTGGCCGAGCGCACTCACGGTCTGGCCGCGCACGCCAAAGCCATTGGCCACACCCGCC
>CAIYMY010000118.1 GCA_903927465.1 uncultured Rhodospirillales bacterium
GGGCGATCATACTCTAACTCGGCCCGTCAAACGGCCAGCAGATCCACGATCCGTCCCTCGCCGCTGAGGGGAGGCCAGAACCTCCTCTCGGCGGTTCCTTTACAGCCCAATCAGCGGGAAAAGTCATAAGACAAGCAGATCACGTTCAGATGGAATCATCTGAACGTGTGAAGATGCTCGAAAAACAACGATGTAGACCGGGTTGCGTGAACCCATGTGAACGCAACACGCTCTAGATACGAATGTGGCGCATACCCAGTGAACGAATGTAGACGGGACACGCACTAAACCTTCGAAAACGCCACATCCCGCGTGGCCGCCAGCTTCTCATAAGCCGCGCGCACCGGGGCGGGTCCATACACTCGTTCCAGTCGCCGCAGCGTAAAATGCCCACGCGCGACGCCGCGGAAATGTTCCAGAAACGCCAGGTTGATCGCGGCCCCTGCCGCGGCGCCAATCAGCGGCGCTGCCTGGGCGGAAAGCTTCAGCCCCACGGGGCCGACAAAGCGCGCTGCGATGGCGGCGATGAAGCCGGGCAGTACGGTTGCGCCAATACTGCCCTTCAGCGCCTCGGCTAATGCGATGCGCAGTGCAAAATAGCCAGATTCAGCCGCATCATCACTTTTGCCGCGCCCGCCAAGGGCAAAGATCTTCAGACATTCGGCGGCGATTTCGGGGCGTGACAAATCCTCGCCCTCCTCCGCCGCGATGGTGGCGATCTGGCGCAGCAGAACGGTCGTGGAAACCGGCAATTCGACCAGCGTACCCGCCAGGCCAAAGGCACCGCCCGCGGCCCCGGTTGCCGCCGCCAGGCCGCGGTGCAGCCAAGATGACGGCAAAATCGAAGGTTTGGCCGCCGGCGATGACCGCAGCGCTGCCGCCATCGAAGTTGTCAGCGCTGTTCGCACCACGCCTTGCAGCCCGCCTTGCAAGGGGCCTGGCAGCCGCGCGGTCAGTGCTTCAATCGGTGTCCCAATCGTTGCCGAAAGCCGTGCAGCGAGGGAGGGGTTTTCCAACGCGTCAAACGCCGCACGCAATTCGGCGGCGGCGCGCGGGCCGAGTGGCGGTGGGGTGGCGCTGACCGTAAGGCTCATGGCTGGAGCATTTTCAAGCCAAGTGTGTGCACTTGGCGACTCGGAAAATGCGACCAAAATCTACGTGGCATTTTCAAGCCAAGTGTGCGCACTTGGCGACTCGGAAAATACGACCAAAATCTACGCGGCATTTTCAAGCCAAGTGTGCGCACTTGGCGACTCGGAAAATACGACCAAAATCTACGCGACATTTTCAAGCCAAGTGTGCGCACTTGGCGACTCGAAAAATGCGACCAAACATAGGTTAGGCCATGTCTGGTGAGCGGATGCGAAGCAGGCATGACCTATAAGATATAGCGCGAAAGATCAGCGCTGGCGGCAAGCGGCGCCACGCGGTCGCGCACCATGGCGGCATCCACCGCAATCGCTTCCCCGGCGCGATCGGTCGCGGTGAAGGAGATTTCTTCAAGCAGCCGTTCCAGCACGGTCGCCAGCCGCCGCGCGCCGATATTCTCCACGCTCGCATTGATTTCCGCGGCGAGATCAGCAATCGCTTCAACCGCATCGGGCGTGAAATCCAGCGCCACGGATTCCGTGCCAAGCAGCGCGGTGTATTGTTTGAGCAGGGAATGTTCCGGTTCCGTCAAAATCCGGCGAAAATCATCGCGCGACAGCGCCTTCAATTCTACGCGGATCGGCAAGCGGCCCTGCAATTCCGGCAAAAGATCAGATGGCTTCGCCAAATGAAACGCGCCAGACGCAATGAACAGCACATGATCCGTCTTCACCGGCCCGTGCTTGGTCGTGACAGTGGTGCCTTCAATCAGCGGCAGCAAATCGCGCTGTACCCCTTCGCGGGAGACATCGCCACCGCGCATCCCGCTTTCGCTGGTGCGCGCGCAAATCTTGTCAATCTCATCCAGGAATACGATTCCATTCGCTTCAACATTGGCAAGTGCTTCGCGCACCACCGCATCCTGATCCAATAGCTTGTCGGCTTCATCCTTCAGCAGCGCGGTGCGGGCTTCGGCCACCGTCATTTTGCGGGATTTGCTGCGCCCGCCAAACATCTTGCCGAACATATCCTGTAAATTCTGCATTTGCGGCGGCTGGCCGCCCGGCAGATCCATCATGCCAATCGGCATAGCCGGGCCTGAATCGGCCAATTGCACTTCAATCTCGCGGTTTTCCAACTGCCCTTCACGCAGCATGCGGCGGAACTTTAACCGTGTTTCCCCTGATGCCCCTTCACCCACAAGCGCTGTCAGCAGGGTTTCCTCGGCCGCCAATTCCGCCTTGGCCTGCACGCCTTTGCGCGCGGCATCGCGGCCCATGGTGATGGCAACTTCCACCAAATCTCGCACAATGCTTTCAACATCGCGCCCGACATAGCCAACTTCGGTGAATTTCGTCGCCTCCACCTTCAGAAACGGCGCATGCGCCAGCCGCGCCAAACGCCGCGCGATTTCCGTCTTGCCGCAGCCGGTCGGCCCGATCATCAGAATGTTTTTCGGCATCACTTCCTCACGCAGCCCCGGCGCCAATTGCTGGCGCCGCCAACGGTTGCGCAATGCAATCGCCACCGCGCGCTTGGCTTCCAGCTGGCCGACAATATGCCGATCGAGCTCCGAGACGATCTCACGCGGGGAGAGGTTTACGGTTTCGGTCATGGCGCGTCTCCCGCGCTGGCGGCCAGCGTTTCCAGGATGATATTGCCGTTCGTATAGACGCAGATACTGGCCGCAATTTTCATCGCGCGGCGGCAAATCTCCTCGGCTTCCACGCCTTCCACGGGCAGCAGCGCGCGCGCGGCAGAAAGCGCGTAATTGCCGCCGGACCCGATGCCGATGATGGCATCTTCCGGTTCCAGCACATCGCCCTGCCCGGTCACGAGCAAGGATCGTTTGTGATCCGCGACCGCCAGCAAGGCTTCCAGGCGGCGCAAATAGCGATCCGTCCGCCAATCCTTGGCCAGGTCCACGCAGGCGCGTTCCAATTGATCCGGGAAGCGTTCCAGCTTGGCTTCCAGCCGTTCCAGCAGGGTGAAGGCATCGGCCGTGGCGCCGGCGAAGCCCGCCAGCACCTTGCCGCCGGCAATCCGGCGAATTTTGCGCGCATTGCCCTTCACCACTGTTTGGCCAAGTGAGACCTGCCCATCCCCGGCCATGGCCACTTGCCCGCCCTTGCGGACGCAAAGAATGGTGGTGCCGTGCCAGCCCAGGGGGTCGTGTTGTGTCTGTGTCATGGATGCAGAAATGGCGCGACTGGGGCGCGGAGACAACCACACCCTCGCTTTCGGTTGCATCCCCCCCGCCGCGGGGCGTAGTTAGGCTGCATGAAGACCTCCCCGCCCTGGAACCGCCGCGCGGAAATCAGCCGCGAGACCTCGGAAACCGCGATCACCGTCGCCCTTGGCCTGGACGGCGAAGGGCGCGCGGATATCGCCACCGGCATTGGCTTTCTGGACCATATGCTGACCGCTTTGGCCCGCCATGGGTTGTTCGACCTGAAGGTGCGGGCCAAGGGCGATCTGCACATAGATTTCCACCACACCACGGAAGATGTCGGCATCGTCATCGGCCAATGCCTGCGCCAAGCTTTGGGCGATAAGCGCGGGATTCGCCGCTACGGTGCAGCCGTGATCCCGATGGATGAGGCTCTGGCCGAAGCGGCGGTGGATATCTCTGGCCGGCCTTTCCTCGCCTGGTCCGTCACCTTCGCTCAGCCCAAGATCGGGGAGATGGATACGGAGCTTTTCGAGGAATTCTTCCGCGCCCTGGCCTTCAATGCCGGCATTACGCTGCATGTGACGCAAAAGGCTGGCACCAACGCCCATCACGTGGCGGAAGCCTGCTTCAAGGCTTTGGCGCGCGCATTGCGCGAAGCGGTGGAACCGGACCCGCGCGCGATCAGCGCCATTCCTTCCACCAAGGGCGTGCTGGAAGCCTGAAATGCGCATCTGGACCGTTCATCAGCGCCCGGCTTTGGCGGGCAAGCCCCTGCGGACGGTGATGGTACGGGAAGGGTTTTCCTGGTTGGCGGTGCTGTTTCCGCTGTTCTGGTTTCTGGCCAAGCGGCTTTGGTTGGTGGCGGCGCTTTATTTCTCACTGGCCACATTCATGGGTTTCGTGCTGCCCTCCAGCATCTCCCCCTGGGCATTGATGGCGCTGCAAATCCTGACAGGGTTTGAGGCGCGCAACCTCCAGCGCTGGAGCCTGGAACGGCAAGGCTTCCGCCTGATGGGCGTGGTGCAGGGACGCAATGAGGACGGCGCAGTGCTGAACCTGGCGGACCGCCGCGCCGATTTGGCACGCGGGCTGACATGAAGCTGGTGATCATAGACCCGGGTTCGGGCAACCTCGCTTCCGTTCTGCGGGCCTTCCAGAAAGTGGCGGCGGAGGCGGGTGTGGCCGCCGATATCAGCGTCACGCGCGATGCGGCGGAAATCCTGGCGGCAGACCGCGTGGTCCTGCCCGGCCAGGGGGCTTTTGCCGCCTGCCGGCGCGGGCTGGATGCGCTGCCGGGCGCCGTCGCGGCCATGGAACAGCGCGTACGCGGGGATGGCGTGCCCTTTCTGGGCATATGTGTCGGCATGCAGTTGATGGCGACCCAAGGGTTGGAACATGGCACCACCCCGGGGCTGGATTGGCTGCCGGGCGAAGTGGCGCCGATGGACCCGAAGGGCGCCGATGGCCGGCCCCTACCCCTGCCGCAAATGGGCTGGAATGGGCTGACCTTCCGCCCGGGGTGCCACCCCTTGCTCGCCGGGATCACGCCGGGGGATCAGGTTTATTTCGTGCATTCCTATGCCTTTAGCGCGGCGCAGGGTCAGGATGTGATCGCCTCCACCGATTATGGCGGGCCGGTCGCCGCCGCCATTGCCCGCCATAATCTTGCCGGGCTTCAGTTCCATGTGGAAAAAAGCGGCCCGATAGGGTTGCGTATCCTCGCCAATTTCCTGAAATGGGTGCCATGAATAGCGCAATGACCATGAGCTTCACCCATGACCTGGCTGTGGAACTCGCCAACCAGATTTCGGATGCGGATTTGGCCGACCTCTGTGAGGCGACGGATGCCGCCATCATTGAAGGCGGTGGCTTCGGCTGGCTGGAGCCCCAGGGGCGTGAGGCGCTGGCGCGGCATTTTCGCGGTACGCTGCTGGTCCCGGAACGAGAACTATTCATTGCCCGGCTGGATGGTCATGTGGTTGGGTCAGCGCAGCTTGTGCGCCCGCCGCGCCATAATGAAGCCCAATCCTTCGGCGCCACGCTGACCCATGCGTATCTTGCGCCCTATGCGCGCGGCCATGGCCTGGCGCGGTTGTTGTTGTTGCGCGTTGAAGAACGTGCCGCAGCACTCGGCCATCGCGTCCTGAACCTGGACGTGCGCGAGACGCAAACCACCGCGATCGCGCTATTCGAAGCACTGGGTTACGTGCATTGGGGCACTCATCCCTTCTATGCGCGCGTGAATGGCCAAACCGTGGGCGGGCGTTATTACTTCAAGCCGCTGGAACCGGGCCGCGGGCGTTCCACGGGCGCGTTGCTCGACCCCACGCAGTAATGGGCTTTTCACTTTATCCCGCCATTGATTTGAAGGGCGGGCAGGTGGTGCGCCTGAAACGCGGCGAGATGGATCAAGCCACCATCTATGCCGATGATCCGGCCGCCCAGGCGCGCAGCTTCATCGAAGCCGGCTTCGCTTGGGTGCATATGGTGGATCTGGATGGCGCCTTCGCCGGCAAGCCGGCCAATGCCGCAGCCGTGCGTGCGATTATCGCTGCCGTACCGGGTGCAAAGCTGCAATTGGGCGGCGGCATTCGCACCATGGAGACTGCGGAAGCCTGGCTGGCCGCCGGGGTGAGCCGGATCATTCTGGGCTCGGCCGCTGTGAAGGACCCAGATTTTGCCCGCGCCGCCTGCCGTGCCTTTCCGGGGCGGGTAGCGCTTGGGATTGATGCGCGTGATGGCATGGTGGCCACTGAAGGCTGGGCCGAGACCAGCGATGTGAGTGCCAATGATTTGGCGCGCCGCTTTGAGGATTCCGGCGCGGCAGCAGTGATTTATACCGATATCGCGCGTGACGGCATGCTGACCGGGGTAAATGTCGCGGCGACAGCCGCGCTGGCACGCGCGGTGCGGTTGCCGGTGATTGCCTCGGGCGGGGTCGCGGGGGTTGAGGATATTGTGGCGCTGCGCGCCGAGGGCGCCGGGATTGAAGGCGCGATTTTGGGGCGCGCACTTTATGATGGGCGGATTGAACCGAAGGTGGCGCTGGCGGCGGCGGTATAGGTTTGATTTCATGGGTCACCGGACATCCGGGCGCGATCCCCTTCAAAGCTATGTTGTCTATTGGCGCTACATACCTTGTGGATAAGTCTGGGGAAGAAGGCGTCTCGGTTTTTGTGATTTCAGGTGAGCCAAACCCCGCAAAGCCTAAAAATACAGGCTTTTTTCCTGCTACTGGAGGCTTGGGGATAAGCCACCAGCCAGCGTGCCATCGCGCGACAGCCTGCTGCCGGCGATTAGTGTATTTTCCGAGCCGCCAAGTTTTCCACTTGGCTTAAACATGCTCTCGGCTCAATCCACCTTTGCACCAGAAGCGCGAATGAGCGGCGCGAAGGCGGCTTCATTATCGGCACGGAATTTCACGAATTCTTCGGGCGTCGTGTACCAGGTAGTGGCACCATTATCGTAGAAGCGCTTCTTCAGATCCTCACTTTCCAGTGATTGTTTGGTGAGTTCATTGATCCGCCGAATGAGTGCGGGGGAAATCCCCGCCGGCGCGCAAACGCCACCCCAGGAAGAAATGTCAAAACCAGGCAGGAATTCCGCCATGGCCGGAATCTCAGGCGCTTGAGGGCTGCGCGCAGCGCCCGTCACGGCAAGTGCGCGGACCTGGCCGTCACGGGCCAGCGCCAAAGCCTGCGGGATATTATCAAAAATCATGTGAACGCGCCCGCCCGCCAGATCAATATGCGCCGGCGCTGCCCCGCGATAGGGCACATGCAGCATATCCACGCCGGCCATGAATTTGAACATTTCGCCAGAAAGATGAACCGTGGTGCCGGAACCCGATGATGCGAAGGCATATTTGCCCGGATTGGCCTTCAGCAAGGCGATCAGTTCAGGCACGCTCCGCGCCGGAACATCATTGTTCACTACAAGCATATTCGGCAATTGCCACAGGCCTGAGATCAGCGCGATGTCGCGCGCAGGATTGTAATTCAGCCGCGAATAAAGTGTCGGCGAAATCGCAAGTGGCGCAACAGAAGCAAGCCCGATGGTATTGCCATCAGGGTTGGACCGCGCAATCGCTTCAGTCCCCACATTACCGCCAGAACCGGAGCGGTTTTCGACGATGATTTGCTGGCCGGTGATCTCGCTCATTTTAATGCACCAGAAGCGGGACAGGATATCCGTGCCGCCGCCCGGCGGGAAAAGCCCAATGAAGCGAATGGGCCCCGTTGGCCAATTGCCCTGCGCGCTGACGATGGCGGGTGCGGCGAGCAAGCCTGCGCCAAGGCCCAAGGCGGTGCGGCGTGTGATGGTGTTTTTCATGTTGATCCTCCCGTGAGTCCCGCGCCTTGGGGCGCGGCTTATGCTGACATGCCAGAGCCTAGCGCCTGTTTCCCGCAGGAGGAAACACCAAAGCCCCGCATCCGCCACCTCAAAAAAGAATGGCCCGAAAACCATAAGGTTTCCGGGCCAAGTCAACAGGGAGGCTTCACGTCTGGGAGACGAGGGATCAACGGACCCCTTCCGACCAAAGCCGGATGGCCAGTTTATAGCCGCTCTCGCCCTGGTTGTGGTTCCCGTTCTTCACCACACGGCCATGCAAAAAACGCATGGCTCAAACTTTTACCCGTAACATAGCCTCACAGCGCCCCGGCCAGCTCCGCCACCAGGAAGTCTCGGAAAACCGCTACACGCTTGGAATGCCTCATTTCTTCGGGGTAGACGAAGTAAGCTTCAATCTTCGGTCCCTTTACCCCGGGCAGGACCTGGACGAATTCATCCAGCTCCGCCCCAATATAATCCGGCAGCGCCGCCAGCCCCAGGCCGCTACGGACCGCCTGTACCATGCCGGGTATGGAATTGAGCTCAATCGCCGCGCGCCGCGCCGTGCCGGGGCGCCGACCAACCTCGGCCAGCCAATTGATGTTTTCAATCGGCGGCTGATAATCGCCATAGATGATCAGCCGATGCGCATCCAAATCCTCGGGCCGTTGCGGGATGCCGATGGTCTTCAGATAGGAAGCCGCACCGCAAATCCGCCAGCCGAAGCTTGCGATATGGCGCTGGATCAATTCCGGCTGCCGCGGCGCATGCATGCGGATCGCGACATCCGCTTCGCGCATCGCGATATCCAAATCCGAATCATCCAATAGCAACGTCACACTGATTTCCGGATGGATATCCAGCAATTTCTTCAAACGCGGCGCCAGCCAGGTACTGCCGAAGCCGACGGTGGATGTGACTTTGAGCCGCCCCGCCGGGCGTTCGCGGCTTTCGGTCAACATGGTCTCAGTCATCGCGAGTTTCGCGAAAACCTCGCGCACCGTGCGGTTCAGGGTTTCGCCCTGTTCGGTCAGGATCAGGCCGCGCGCATGGCGATGAAACAGCGGCACATTCAGCGCTTCTTCCAGGGCCTGGATTTGCCGCGATACAGCCGATTGGCTCAGGTTCAGCGTGTCACCCGCATGGGTGAAGGACCCAGCCTCAGCCACCGCGTGAAAGATACGAAGCTTGTCCCAATCCGTTGGCATCAGGCCGCCGCCGCGTGGCCCGCTTCCTGGGCGGCAAGGTATTTTTCTGCCTCAAGCGCGGCCATGCAGCCGGTGCCGGCGGCGGTGACGGCCTGGCGATAAGTCTTGTCCTGCACATCGCCGGCAGCGAAAATGCCGGGCATGGAAGTACGCGTGCTGCCGGGGGTGGTTTCGATATAACCATCCGCATCCATGCCGATCTGGCCTTGGAACAGCGCGGTTGCAGGTGAATGGCCGATGGCCACGAAAACGCCATCCACCTTCAATTCGCGCGCCTCACCGGTGATGCGATCACGCAACGCTAGGCCGCGCGCGACCGGCATGCGCCCCGATGTATCGGCCAGCACTTCTTCCGTCAGCGTATTCCACATGATCGAGACATTGGGCTTGGCGAAAAGCCGCTGTTGCAGAATTTTCTCTGAGCGCAAGGAATCGCGCCGATGGATCAGCGTGACATGGCGCGCGAGGTTCGAAAGATAAAGCGCTTCCTCGGTCGCGGAATTGCCGCCGCCAATTACCGCCACATCCTTGCCGCGATAAAAGAAACCATCACAGGTGGCACAAGCCGAAACACCGAACCCGCCCAATTCCTTCTCGCCCGGAATGCCAAGCCAGCGCGCCTGCGCGCCGGTTGCGATCACAAGCGCATCCGCGACATAAACATCGCCGGAATCGCCCACAGCGCGGAAGGGCCGGCGCGTGAGATCAATGGAGGTAATCACATCCTGCACCACCTTGGTGCCGCAATGCGTGGCCTGCGCCGCCATCTGGTCCATCAGCCAGGGGCCTTGCACGGCCTCCGCAAAGCCTGGGTAGTTTTCCACATCGGTGGTGATGGTTAGCTGCCCGCCTGGCTGCATCCCGGCCACAAGCAGGGGCGAAAGCCCCGCGCGCGCCGCGTAGATGGCCGCCGTGTAGCCCGCCGGCCCGGCACCCAGAATGAGAAGCTTGCTTTGGAATGTCTCGGCCACGATCCGCACCCATGAAATCTACAGGTTGATATCGGCCAGCCGCCCCTTTCGGGCAAGCCGCAGCCTAGCCGATGCCAAATCTTGAAATGATATTGCGCGGCAGCCCGGTTTTGAGCAATGAAGGGCGGTGCCCAATCCCAAGAACCCTGCCCCCAATCCGGCCCTGGATGCGCTCGACCGCCAAATTCTGGCGGAACTCCAGGAAGATGGCCGCATTACGAACGTAGAACTCGCGCGCCGCGTCAATCTTTCCGCGCCACCTTGCCTACGCCGGGTGCGTCGGCTGGAAGAAGAAGCCGTCATTCGCGGCTATCACGCAGACCTCGACCCCACCGCGCTGGGGTGGGAGGTGATGTTCTTCGCCCTTGTGGGACTGGAATCGCAAAAGCAAAGCGTACTGGATGCGTTTGAAGCGCTGGCAACTTCCTGGCCTGAGGTGCGCGAATGCCACATGATCCGCGGCGGCGGGGATTTCCTGCTGCGACTGGTGGCGCGCAATACGGCGCATGAGAATGAATTGACCGCGCGGCTGACTGGGGCGGCCAATGTGCTGCGGGTGCAGACGTTGCAGACGATCAGGACCGCGAAGGACGCGGCGGGCGTGCCGCTCGGTTAATGCGGCAGGGCGGTTTGGCCCAATACCCAACCCTCCCAAGCGCGGATCATCGGGTCTTCGGGGATGAAATCCGGCCGCTTGCCGTCAATCACGCCAATCAGGCCGAGCAGGCCAATCAGCGAATCGAAGCGATCCTCGCCAGCGGCATCGGTGCCGAAGCCGGTTTGGATCATCTCAGCCAAAACCACATCGGGGGTCACGCGTAGCGCAGCCATGGCATCACGCAGCGCCGGTGCCAACGCACGGCGCGGGGCTTCAGCGCGTTTTGACCCCGCCAATTTCAGCCCCAAATGCCGGAGCGACTCGGCTGGATAGACCTCAGCCAGCGCGAGGTCCCCGGGGCGGAGAAGATCGTGCAGCCCGCCGGCAAAGGGCCAAAGGCGAAAGGGCGCCCCGGCAGCCAGCGCGGGGGCAAGCCAATCGCGCCAGGCGCTGATCGCCGCCTTGCCGGATTGATTGGCGCCAAGCGTCCAGAATACGGGAGCACCGGCGGGGCGTTCGGCAGTGGCGCGGTCACATACACGTGACAGGCTAGCAGCATCGGCAAGGCCGAGCGCCGCGGCATGGGCAGCGCGGGTCATGCCCTTGATGCCACGCGCCGGGTAGAAGGGCCGGGCGGCAGAGACGGTTTCCAGGGTTGGCGACACCGCAAAAAAATCGGGCGTTTGCGCTAGCCCCGCCAGAAAGGCTGGAAAGCCTTGTTCGGGGCGGTTGGCAGCGAAGCCACGCGGCACGCCAAGCGGCAGGTCAAGCCCAAGCGCGGCCGTACCACCTTCAGCGATCAGGGCAGCCGCCAAGGTGGCGGGGTCGCCCACCAAGCGCGGCGCGCTTGCCTGCCATTCGCGCCCCTGGCGCCGGGCCAGCGTCACCCAGCGCTTGCGGGGTTCCAGGCTCCAATCCGCATGGGCGGCGATCATGGCACGAAACCTCTCGCGCGCTGCCGGGGCTTCGTGGCATGTTCAGACCAAGTGCAAAGGAGAACGTGATGGATAGCATGGCTGGCCTGCCGCCCAAGGGCACGGATGCGGCGCATCCGGCGGGGCAATATGGCGTAATCGCAAAGCTGTTTCATTGGGTGACGCTTGGCCTGATGCTGGTGGCGCTGCCGCTTGGTTTTGTCATCCAGCATGTGAAGGATGACAGCAAGATGGCGTTTTACGCGCTGCATGAAAGCGCGGGGCTGACCATCCTGTTCGTAGCGCTCGCCCGGCTGGCCTGGCGCTGGCTGAGCCCGCCGCCCAACCCGCCGAATGATATGCCGAAGCTGTTTCGCGTGGCTTCCGCTGCCGTGCATCATGCGCTTTACGGTTTACTGATCTTGCAGCCGATCTTCGGCTTCTTGGCGACGAATGCCTGGGGCTTCCCGATGCGGGGTGCGACAGCCTACCTGGGCTTCATTGAATTCCCGAAATTCATGGAAGCGTGGGAGAGTCTGGCGAAAATCCTATCCCTGCTGCACAGCATTGGAGGCTGGCTGCTCGTGGTGCTGATTGTGCTGCATGTGGGCGGCGCGCTGTTCCATCATGCCATAAGGCGCGACGGAACATTGATGCGCATGATCTGAGGCGGGAGGTTCAGCCCGGATCGCCGGAAAGGCCAAGGATCATTTGATCATTCAAATTGATCAGGAAGGAGAGGTCCGGTTCCGGAGTATCCATTTCCCGCTGGACGGACCGGCCGAGACTTACGATGGAAGCCTTCAGCGCTGCGGCCAATTGGTTGGCCGGATGCAGCATGGCGGCTTCAACGGCCAGCCAAAGCCGACGATTATCCGCAATCGCTCGGGCACGTTCGATGGCGTCCGCATTGAGTGCCGCCTTGAGCGCATAATTGACGCGGCGGAAAACATCCGCCTCCTGCTCCTGAAGGCTGCGGGTTTGTTGTGCCGCGCCGTAGCGGCGCATTCCTGCCATCTGGTTCATGGGTTTGTCTGTCATTCAGCCGTGGTTGCAAACTGGGCGATCGGTGTCAGGCCAAGTACCACTTCCTCATGCCGCATCACGCGGCGCGCGAATTTCAGCGCCTGGTAGCACTGGTCTTCTTCGGCAAGCGCCTCGGCGCGATCGAGATATTCCCGCGCGAGATTAGAAGTTGTGGCTTCCCTGAATTCGGAAATGAGCTGCTTGGCGTGTTCAAGGCCAGCCTTACGCTCCTCATGATCGCCGATATAGGCGGTTTGTAAGGCGAAATAGATGCGTCGGGCTGGCGTGTCGGCCATATCGGGCGTCATCAATTGCTTGCCGAAAAGGAAGCGTGCCTTGGCCGTGAGTTCGATCCGCGCACGATTGCGGAAGCGGATTGGGGCGCCATTGACGATCATCATGTCGCCTTGGCGGAGTTCGAGAACGAGCGTTGACATTTTTTGTCTCCGTTTTTTAGGGCGGTGGCCCCGGCCTAAGCCGGAGCCACCAGTTTTTTCGTCAGTTAAGGAGTCTTCCCCTCAGGATTGCTACCCTTAGCGGAAGAGGCTGAGGAGGACCTGCGGTCCCTGGTTAGCAAGTGACAGGGTTTGAATGCCAAGCTGCTGCCGTGTCTGCAGCGCCTGCAGGTTCGAGCTTTCCTTGGCAAGGTCGGCATCCACCAGCGCGCCAAGGCCATCATTCAGGGCATCAACCTTCTTGGCGTTGTAGTTAATCTGGTTTTCCACATACTGCATGCTGGCGCCAAACTTGTTCAGCGCAGTTGAAATGGCACTATCAATCGTGCTGAAACCGCCATTGAGGTAGGTGATCGCAGCCGCAGCGTCCGCGGGCGCCGCTAAATCCACCTTCAGGAGCGCTCCATCCGTTGCACTGACGGTAAACGTGCCGCCATCTTCGTTGCGGATACCAACAATGTCGCCACCGCCAGCAGCAGTAGCCGTGCTGAGCAAGGTCTTGCCGTTATACTTTGCATCGTCAATGAACGAGGCAATCTGCGCCGAAAGCTGAACATATTGTTCGTTGTATTGGGCGCGCTGGGTGGTATCAATCGCGCCATCCGCAAGACGCGTCAGCGTGGCGCGCACCTGCTTCATGGTATCAGACACTGTAGAGAGCGACGCGAAGGTGGTCTGCAGCACGCCCTTGACGCCACCGAGCTGTTCATTCACCGCTGTGACACCGGAGATATCGGAACGCACCGCCTGCGCCACAGCGAAGGCGCCACCATCATCGCGGGCATCGGCCACGCGGAAGCCGGTGGAAACGCGCTTCTGAACGCCGCTGAGCGCGGCACTGGTGCTGTTAAGGGTTTGCAGGGCGAAAACGGCCTGCCGGTTCGTGTTTACGGAATTGAAAGACATTGGGGTCTTCCCCTTTCTATTGACGCTCGCTCTACCCTGAGTAGCGATTGCCAGATTGCTCTCCACTTTTTGCGGCGCAAGGGCATTATGACCGGCGATAGTTAATAAAAGCTAAATGGGAAACCAAAAAACTAAAGCCTGGTCAATTTTTTTTAAGCAAAGCTTAGCGTCGCCCTTAAGCCGCAAGACCTTGGCCGGATTTGAACTGAGGCACGACCCGGGCAACCCAAGCAGCCGAATTGCAGATTTAGGCGCCTAAACAATTGGATAGCATGATTAATGACGGCTGTGCGTAACAAGGAACCCACTACCACTCCCAGCAAAATCGCGCAGCAAATACGGCCAAGAGGCTGCCGGCGGCGATTTCTTTTGGGCCGGCCATTTATAACTGCTTTAAGTGTTTGTGATCTTATTTCATCTATTGGTTGAAAAGCAGTTTTGTTTATGCGCGTTTTGAGTAAAGGAAAGAAACAAGAAATGAAAATAAATGTCTTGGGCTCCTTTTATCCTTTAGCCATCACGGCCGACGTGGTGACATGGGTGCTCAAACACAAATGCGGCGTGATCCGCTAAAACGAATCACGCCGCGCGTAGAGCAAAGCCTTCAATTGTGGTGAACAGCCTGAACGTTAATTCCGGAACAGGCCAAGCAGCACCTGCGGACCCTGATTGGCAAGGCTCAGGGTCTGGATACCAAGCTGTTGGCGGACTTTGATACCTTCAAGCGCAGAACTTTCCCGGGCAAGGTCGGCATCCACCAGGGCACCGAGCCCGTTGCTCATGGCATCCGCTTTCTTACTGTTATAGCTGATCTGACTTTCCACGAAGGTCATGGAAGAGCCAAACGTGTTCAGCGCTTTGGAGATTGCAGTCTCCGCAGCATCAAACGCGCCACCACTATTAAAGGAGGCTTGCGCCAGCGCAGCGTTTGCTGGCGCGACGTCCGTTATCTTAAGATCTTTCCCATCAACCGCTTCGATGGTGAAGAGACTACCAGTTTCGTTCCGAATAGCGGTAATGTTTCCACCAACTGGGGTACCACCAGCGTTAATGCTCAGCAAAGTTCGCCCATTATAACCAGCGTCGTCAACGAAACTTGCGACCTGCTTTGCCAGAAGTTTGTATTGTTCCTCATAAGCCTTGCGCTGATCAGCACTAATGGCCCCATCGGCCAAGCGCGTGAGCGTGGCACGAAGCTGCTTCATGGTATCCGAAACCACGGTAAGCGCCGCGAAGGTGGTCTCCAGAATGCCCTTCACCCCGCCCAATTGTTCACTGACGGCCACCACGCCTGCCATATCTGACTTGACGGATTGGGCCACCGCGAAGGCGCCACCATCATCCCGCGCATCTGCCACGCGATATCCGGTGGTTACCCGCTTTTGGATGAGCGAGAGCTGATCGTTGGTGCTGTTCAGGGATTGCAGCGCGATGAGCGACTGCGCATTGGTGTTGATTGAATTCGATGGCATCGGAATTTTTCCGTTCCTAAAATGCGCGCCCCGGAGGCGAGCATAGTTTCCAACAACCGCTTTTTGCGGACGTCAATACCTAACCCGGAAAAGGTTAATAAATTCTAAACGACTGAGTTTCTTTTTTAGAAGCCCGCAATTTTCCTTAAAGAAAGGTTGCGGGCTGGTCGGCGCCACAAACCGCGATGATGGCGCCGCCGCCTTACTTCGCTCTTTCGTAATAAGTGCCATCCGCGGTCTTCACCACAATCTTCTCACCCGCTGTAATAAAGGGCGGCACCATCACCTTAACGCCATTGGTAAGTAGCGCCGGCTTGTAGGAAGAAGATGCCGTCTGGCCCTTTACCACCGGGTCGGCTTCCGCAATCTCAAGCGTCACGGTTTCAGGCAGGTCCATCGAAACCGGGTCGCCTTCGATCAGCTTCACATTGACCGTCATGTTTTCTTGCAGGAAGGGCAGGCGGTCGCCCAGGATATCCTGCGGTACCAGGGTCTGTTCAAAGGTTTCCGGGTCCATCAGGACAAGGTTTCCGCCTTCCTCATAAGAATAGGTGTATTCCTTATCCTCGGTGGTCAGGCGTTCCACCGTATCGGCGGTGCGCCAGCGCTGGTCCTTCTTGGCGCCGGACTTCACATTGCGCATTTCCACCTGAATCACCGCGGCACCCTTGCCGGGGATCATGATGTTTTGCTTCAGGATGGTGTAGCGCTGGCCTTCAAATTCAATGACCATACCGGCGCGCATCTGGTTGGCTTGCATCTTCGCCATGGGGATACCTGCATTTTGGCGGTTGAAACGGGGCCAGCCCGAACGGGGTGGCATGTGTCCTTGGGTATAGGGGGCGGCGCTGGGCGCGGCAAGCACTGGCACCTTCCGCCGATTTGCCATGCTGGCAAACCGATCTAGGCTGACCTTAACATCCAAGGATCAAGGAGTAAGCCATGTCCGGTCGGACCATCATGCAGGGCGCACTTTTGGCCGCAGGCCTGGCCAGCGCCGCGCCCGCCGCCGCGCAATACCCGGAACCACGCGAAGCCACCTGGGTCGCGCGGGATTTCCGCTTCCACACCGGGGAGGTGATGCCGGAACTCCGCCTAGGCTACCTGACCATTGGTGAGCCGTCCGGCACCCCAGTATTGGTGCTGCATGGCACGGCGGGGTCGTCGCGCAGCATGGTCTCGCCAACCTTTGCCGGGCAGCTTTTCGGCCCAGGCCAGGCTTTGGATGCGGCCAAGCATTACATCATCATCCCGGATGCGCTGGGGGCGGGCAAATCCTCCAAGCCATCGGATGGGCTTCGGGCCGGTTTTCCGCAGTTCAATTACGCCGATATCCTGGCAGCGCAGCACCGGTTGCTGACCGAAGGCCTTGGGATCAGCCATGTGCGGCTGGTGATCGGCAATTCCATGGGGGGCATGCTGGCCTGGCTTTGGGGGGTGACGCATCCGGATTTCATGGATGCGATCGTGCCCATGGCCGCGCAGCCCACCGCCATGTCTGGGCGAAATTGGATGCTGCGGCGCATGATGATCGAAACCATCCGCCGAGACCCTGCCTATCAGGGGGGCAATTACAGCAGCCAGCCGGCTTCCCTTTCGCTCGCCTTCCTGTTCTTCAATATCGCGACCAATGGCGGGTCTCAGGCGTTGCAGAAAGCCGCGCCCACCCGGGCGGCGGCGGATGCCATCCTGGATCAGCGCCTGGCCCAGCCGGCATCCGCGGATGCCAATGACCTTATCTATATGTATGAGGCATCGCGGGATTTTGACGCGGAACCGCTGCTCGGGCGGATCAAGGCGCGGGTGCTCGCCATCAATTCCGCCGATGATGAACGCAACCCGCATGAAACCGGGCTGATGGCGGCGGCCATGGCGCGCATCCCGAATGCGCGGCTGCTGCTGATACCGGCCAGCAGCGAGACCGCCGGCCATGGCACCACCGGCCAGGCGCGCTTTTGGCGTGAGGAGCTGGCGGGCTTCATGAAGGAAGTACCGTGACACGCGCCAGTTTCAGCCCCCAGAATTATTCAGGAGAATGCCCATGAAAGCCGCCCCGATGCTCCGCGTTGATCCCGCTGCCTTGCGCGGCCTGGTGCATGCCATGATACGCGCGGGGGGCAGCGCCGAAGATGAAGCGGCGATGGTCACGGATCATTTGCTGGAATCGAATCTGCAAGGCCATGACAGCCACGGCATCATGCTGCTGGTGCGCTATGTGGAAAATCTCCGTGCTGGGAAGCTCAATGCCGGCGCCATGCCGGAAGCGGTGCGCCAGGATGCATCGCTTGCCGTGTTTGACGGCAAGATGGGCTATGGCCAGCGCATTGGGCGCATCACCATGGATTGGGCGATCAATGCCGCGCGCCAGCA